>NZ_JANEWM010000038.1:0-40277 GCF_028069825.1 Citrobacter sp. Igbk 14 | reverse complement strand
ACTAAATACTATGTTCGCTATTTATTTATAAGGAAATAATCATGCGTCTGTTTATAAAAAAAGAAGTGCTCGCTATTGCATTAGCGCTGTCTACCTCCTCAGCTTTTGCTGAATCCATTGATCTGAAAGTGACGGGTAAAATTATTCCTCCGGCATGTACGACTGCGTTTGCTAGCGGCGGCGGCACGGTGGATTTTGGCAACATTCTGACCTCAACCCTGAACCCATCACAGGCGACTGCGCTGGCAGAGATTAAGTCCGTGCCGGTCACGATTACCTGTGACGAGGCCACCCGCGTCGGCGTAACCTTTACCGATCAGCGTGCCGATTCCCGACCAACGGAAGATCTTGGCGTTTACACAGACCCCAATATGGCTCTGGGTCAAGCTGGGTATTTTGGTCTTGGCTTCACTGCCGCGGATTCCACCACGAAGATTGGTGCCTATACTCTGGCGATTGGTAAAACCGGCGCAACCAATGCAGATGGTAAATCTCTTTATGCCGCAAGCAGTTTTGACGGTGGTTCAAGCTGGAGCGCTTTATATCGAGACATGCGCTTGCCAATTTTCACCTCAAAAGCTGAGGTCGTCGGTTTTAGTGATGATGTGGCCATTAGTAGCGGCCTTGTTTCCGCTGAAAAATTGTTGAATTTCAACGTTGATGTTTCAGTCATCATTAATAGCCTGAGTGAATTGCAGGTCAAAGACGAGATCGTGCTGGATGGCTTAACAAGCATTGACGTGGTTTACCTGTAAGACGAAATCTGCTGGTCATTTGTTATAAATGACCAGCTATCAATAAAGAGGACGAAAATGCCACATACATTAAAATGGATTTTAATCGTGCTAGGCCTGTCGGCATCCTGTGAGACCATTGCAGCAGGCATGCTTCCTGAGACGTCACTATTAATCGTGAATGAAGAGGAGCAAGGCGCCAGTATTGATGTTAAAAATACGGATGATACTGCGCAGCTTCTTTATACCAAAGTGATTACTCTCGCTGATGATGCAAAGCCTGACTTATTTGTGACGCAACCGGTCGTACGCGTTGAAGCGGGTAAAACACAGCGCGTTCGTTTTGTCCTAAAAGAGGGTGCGCCATTAAAAGTCGAGCATCTCAAACGCGTTATTTTTTCCACCATTCCGCAACGTGAAAAAAATAAAGTCAAAGTGATATTTAGTCAAAATATCCCTGTCATTATTCGCCCGGCTGGGTTGGACACTAAAAGCGATCCGTGGGTGGATCTGAAGTGGACGCTTAACGCCGGTAAGGTATTAGTCAAAAACAATACCCCTTATGTTATTCGTCTTGAGCAAAGAATTAAGCTATTACCTTCCGGCCGTTTTTTGGAACTAAGTAAATCCTATATTCTTCCTGGTGAATCACTAACCGCAAAATCAAATACCAATATAGCGGTAACAACAGACAGGCAGGTAGAGATATATCCAGCAACACGTTATGGGTACAAAGTTGATAAATTCATTGCCGATATAAAATAACGCGACGGCACTTACTTATATTTTCATCCAAGGAATGACATGATGAATGACACCTGCCGTATCCAAGGATTAGCGCTCTGTTTAGTCTTTTCCACGTATAATGCCCAGGCCGAGATAATACCGACAGCCTCGCCGGTATTATTAGCCCGAGCGGATTTTGACGTTCAGGCATTAAAAAATAACGGTCTGGATCCGGTACTTGCCGAATACTTTGCTAATGCCCCTTTATTTACGCCTGGCAGCCACAATGTTTCATTAACGATTAATGGCTCAAAAAGCGGTACGCTTTTGGCCCGGTTCACCGAGTCAGGACAACTGTGCGCAGATAAAGACTTCCTGAAAAATGCGGGCTTAAAGCAAAGCATCAAGAAAAATGAATGCCCGCAACTTCAACAATACTGGACAACAGCAACGGTTACGCTAAAACCAGAAACGGATGAAGTTGAAATTGTCGTTCCTCCTGAAGCACTGGATGAGGAAAGCCGACGCCAGTATGCCGATATCAGCGGTGGGTTTGCCGGATTGCTGAATTATTCAGCTTTTGGCTCACACTACCACTATGACAAAAATAATAGTGACAATTTTCAGGCGACGCTGGAAATGGGGTTTAATGCGGGGGATTGGATCGTCCGCAGTACCCAGATATTGACCGATGGTAGCAACGAACGTTTTAATTCTGACTCACTCTATACCTACGCACAGCGTACTTTTTCCGATTACGGCGTCATGTTTCAGGGCGGTGAAATTAATATCGCCAACAGCCGCTTCAGCGCGCCCACGTTATACGGTATCCAGTTGATGCCTGATAATACCCTGCTTCCTCGGGAAAAAAGCAACATCGACGTAACCGGTATCGCGCGCACCGCCCAGGCGCGAGTTGAAATCCGCCAGGGAGGTCAGCTCATTTATTCAACCCTGGTTCCTGCCGGGCCATTTACGCTAACCGATGTGCCGGTGATCAACGGCAACACCGACTTGAAAGTAAAAGTGGTTGAAAATGATGGCAGTGAATCCACATTTACGGTGGCCGCCGCCAGCTTTCGAGGAAATAGCGTCGGCCGACCGACAGGTTTCTCACTCTCCGCGGGTCGCGCCAAAGAACTGGATACCCGTTTTACTCAACCCTGGGTCGTTGCGGCATCCAATGGCTGGTCAGTGACCAGGAGAGTGAATTTCTATACCGGAATGATAATGGCGGACAACCATTATTACGGTTTCTCCGCTAATATCGATACCGTACCGCTGCAAAATCTGCGTACCTCTTTAGGATTTCTGGGTTCTATTGATAACAGAAGCCAGACGGATGGTGATAAAGCGACTCTCGATATCAGCTATGCGTTGCCCTATAACCTTGGCGTCTCATTAGGCGGCAGTTACGGTACGCCTGACTATCGCGAAATGAGTGAACTCTATGATGATGACCATGATTTTTCGCCGACAAAATATGACGCCAGCGTGGGCGTCACCTGGTCACATGATGTCCTGGGGTTTTTCTCTGTTAACTATTATCGCAGTGAAGCGTGGGATCAAGACTTCGATAGCCGCCACATTACGACATCATGGTCTAAAACATTTAAACACTTCTCGGTCAATGTGAACTGGCAATCTGACGTCAGCCATGACACCAATAGCGACGGTGATATGGTATATGCCAGTATCTCTATTCCATTAGGCCGGGGAACCTCCAGTAATACCTGGTATCGCGAACGCGAAGGCAAAGCGTCTTATGGCTCGCGCGTGTCGGGCTCGATTAACAACAATAACAGCTATACCGTCGGGGCATCACGGGACCATGATGACAATACGACAAGCTGGGATACCTCGTTAAACAGCAACCTGCGCTATACGAACCTCAGCCTTGCCGCCAGCGGCGACGATCGTAGCAACTACAACTATTCCGCATACCTGCGCGGAGGGGTTGTCGCGCACAGCGATGGCGTCACGTTCTCACCGTATGCCGTTAACGACACGTTTGCCATTATCGCGCTCGATAAACCCGTTGCAGGCGTAGAAATCGGCACCCCGACGGGGTCTGTATGGACGGACACATGGGGACGGGCGATTGCCGCGTCATTATCGCCGTACCAACACACGTCACTAAACCTCAACACACAAAGTTTGCCCGGTAATATCGACGTCAACAACGGTAAGGCCATATTGAAAGCATCGCACGGCGCCGTGGCTAAATGGCAGTTCACAACGTTGAGCCAACGACGAATATTGTTAACGATCGTCAACTCACAGGGAAAACCGCTGCCGAAAGGAACCGCCATCGTGAATCGAACTGGTGAGTATGTCACCACCGTTCCCGAAGATGGCATGATTTTCCTGAATGATATATCAGCCAACCAAACCCTTTACGCAAAACCGAATCAGGGTAAGTGCCGACTGAATTTTATATTGCCTGAAGCCGATCCCGAAAAATTCTACGAAGAGATCGCGGGAACATGTCTCTCACAATAAGCAGGAGCAACATCATGAAGTGGATAAACAGAGTAAAAACTGGCTGCCTGCTCACCATAACGGCGCTCATGTCTTGTTACGCGCAGGCTGGCGACGATAACTGCCAAATTATGTCAAGCGCCAGAACTATCGATTATGGGCAGTTTCGCAAAGATGATATGCGTTCGGGGCAAACCGATTACCAGGGCACCCATTACCAATGGCTGGCGGCAGATGAGCGCGAGTTTACCGTTGCCGTTACCTGCGAAAATGCGCAAAAAATACGTATTTTTGTTGATGGCGGGGCAAAGCAAAACAAAGTTTTCCGTTTTGCCACGACCGGAATAATGACGCTAAAAGCCACAGATGCCCGCCTGGATAACCAGGCGGTACAATTGATTGCTATCAATCGGGGCGCCGCCACATCAGGCCAAAGCGCAGCACAGGAGGTCACCGTTCCCCCTGGCTATGGTATCGCCGCAATGGGTGGACAAGAACTGGCTGGAAATAAGTTGGTCGTCACATTCCATCTGACAACCTATCTGTCGCCACAAGCATTCAGCGCCAGGGATAAAACAAGCCTGGAGGAAATATTGACGCTGGATTATGAAGCAGCATCCTCTTGAAACAGGCAGGTAAGGAAGTTCGCATCACCCAAAAATTTTGTTTGAATAATATTCCTTAGCGCGATAAACAATACCTATAGCCGGGCTCGAACCCGGCTTTTTTATAACAACATCAACACAACAAACACTGTCGCAAGGAATACAATATGCTCGCCACGCTTACGCGGCTGTTCCCGTTATGGGCGCTGCTGCTCTCCGTTTTGGCTTATTACACGCCAACGACCTTTACCCCTATCGGCCCGTGGGTCACCACCCTACTGATGCTGATTATGTTCGGCATGGGCGTCCATCTAAAACTGGACGACTTTAAGCGCGTTCTGTCACGCCCGGCGCCGGTCGCCGCGGGTATTTTCCTGCACTATCTGGTGATGCCGCTTGCCGCCTGGCTGCTAGCGCTGATTTTCCATATGCCGCCGGAACTGTCCACCGGCATGGTGCTGGTTGGCAGCGTCGCCAGCGGTACGGCGTCGAATGTCATGATCTACCTGGCAAAAGGCGATGTGGCGCTCTCCGTGACTATTTCATCCGTTTCAACGTTGGTCGGCGTTGTCGCCACACCGCTGCTGACGCGGCTGTATGTCGATGCGCATATTCAGGTGGATGTGATGGGTATGCTGCTGAGTATTCTGCAGATCGTGGTCATTCCGATTGGGTTAGGGCTGATTGTCCACCATCTGTTGCCGAAAGTCGTGAAGGCAGTAGAACCTTTCCTGCCCGCGTTCTCGATGCTGTGCATTCTGGCGATAATCAGCGCCGTCGTCGCCGGTTCCGCGTCGCATATCGCGTCGGTAGGCCTGGTGGTCATCGTCGCAGTGATACTGCATAACGCCATCGGCCTGCTCGGCGGCTACTGGGGCGGAAAACTGTTTGGTTTCGACGAGTCGACCTGCCGTACGTTAGCTATCGAAGTCGGCATGCAGAATTCAGGGCTGGCCGCTGCGCTGGGCAAAATCTATTTCGGCCCGCTTGCCGCCCTGCCCGGCGCGCTGTTCTCCGTTTGGCACAACCTTTCTGGTTCGCTATTGGCGGGTTACTGGTCCGGTAAACCGATTGATGAGAAAAAACGTCGCTAATTGTCGGCTGTAGGCCTGATAAGCGTAGCGCCATCAGGCCTAATGTGTGCACGTCGCCGGATGGCGGCTAACGCCTTATCCGGCCTACCCAGCCTCTGCACTTTGCCGTACACTGAGGATATCGGCTAACAGAGGGCACCCTAATGGCACTCCCCCGCATTACGCAAAAAGAGATGACCGAGCGCGAACAGCGCGAACTGAAAACGCTGCTCGACCGCGCGCGCATTGCGCATGGTCGACTACTCACCAACGCAGAGACCAACAGCATTAAGAAAGAGTACATCGATAAACTGATGGTTTTGCGCGAAGCAGAGGCAAAAAAAGCCCGCCAGTTGAAGAAAAAGCAGGCTTATAAACCGGATGCGGAAGCATCGTTTTCCTGGTCAGCGAATACGCCGACGCGCGGCAGACGTTAACGCCCTTTCTTCTTCCGCCCCGGCGAGGTAAAACGCTTACCGTTTGCTGCCGGGCGTGATTTCTCTTTTTCAACCGATTTTTCGATTTTCACCACCGGGCGCTTAATGCCTGCGGTTTTTGGCTTTGCTTTAGCCTTCGGTTTGGCTTCTGAGGACGAGTTCTCAATCAACTTGAACAGATCGATCAGTTCGTCATCCGTCAGGTCGCGCCATTCACCCAGCGGCAGGCCTGACAGACCAACGTTCATGATACGCGTACGCTCAAGCTTAGTAACTTCATAACCAAAGTGCTCGCACATGCGACGGATCTGACGGTTCAGCCCCTGAATCAGCGTAATGCGAAACACAAACGGCGCTTCTTTCTTCACCTTACATTTCTTGGTGACGGTGCCGAGGATTGGCACACCGGCCCCCATCCCACGGATAAAGTCATCAGTGACGGGTTTATCTACCGTCACCAGATACTCTTTTTCGTGATCGTTACCGGCACGCAGGATTTTATTCACCAGGTCGCCGTGGTTGGTCAGAAAGATAAGTCCCTGAGAGTCTTTGTCCAGACGACCAATTGGGAACACACGCTTGCTGTGGTTAACAAAATCAACAATGTTGTCGCGTTCGCTGTCTTCAGTGGTACTGACAATCCCCACGGGTTTGTTCAGCGCAATAAAAACCAGATCTTCCGCTTCGCGCGGCTCAATCAACCGACCATTTACTTTTACGACGTCGCCAGGCATCACCTGATCGCCAATGGTGGCGCGTTTGCCATTCAGGAAGACATTCCCTTGTTCGATAAAGCGATCCGCTTCGCGACGCGAGCAGATTCCGCTTTCACTGATGTATTTGTTTAATCGGATAGATGAGTCGGGCAGCATAATTTCTCCTGTATACACGTCATCCTTCAGGCTGTCTCTGCGTTGGCTGCCCTCACTCACCCAGGTCACATAGCTCTCTATGCTCCCAGGGATTCGCTCCCTTGCCGCCTTGATACAACTTGAAGGACTTTGTGTATTAAAAGCGAAATATACCCTACCTTGCGGGCGATAAAAAATAATCGTGTTCGAATGCCAGGACGCTATTTGTGATCCGCCACACCTTTCGACACAAAAGTGTCAGCACCTCATGCCTGCAATTTTGTTGCGCGAAAATACACAGAATCAAGGTATTACATCAATAAGCACATATGTGCCGACAACGCGCTATCGGTACATCAAATGTGCAACACAAACTGCCAGTTCATGGCGCTGAAAGAAGAGAAAATTACTTTGAGCTGGGCCATGGATGGGGTTATATCAGATCAAGAAGACAATTTAGTGATTTGCACAAATGTGCAGGAGCCCAAAGATGGCAACGGAAAACAGCGATGATATCCGCCTGATCGTAAAAATAGCGCAGCTCTATTACGAACAGGACATGACGCAAGCGCAAATCGCCCGCGAGCTGGGAATTTATCGCACCACGATCAGCCGCCTGCTAAAACGTGGCCGCGAATCAGGCATCGTTACCATTGCCATTAATTACGACTTCAACGAGAACCTGTGGCTGGAACAACAGCTAAAACAGAAATTTGGCCTGAAAGAAGCGGTGGTGGTCTCCTGCGACAGCGAACAGGAAGACGAACAGCTCGCGATGATGGGGGTGCACGGCGCACAGCTGCTGGAGCGCTTACTGGAACCCGGCGATATTATCGGCTTCTCATGGGGGCGCGCCGTTCGGGGGCTGGTCGAAGGGTTATCTCCGGCCAGCCAGTCGCGCCAGCTGATCTGCGTACCGATTATCGGCGGCCCCTCCGGCAAGCTTGAAAGCCGCTACCACGTCAATACGCTGACCTACAGCGCCGCGGCAAAGCTCAAGGGTGAATCGCACCTGGCCGATTTCCCGGCACTGCTGGAAAACCCGCTGATCCGTAACGGGATTATGCAGTCCCAGCACTTCCGGTCGATTTCCGCCTACTGGGATAACCTGGACGTCGCGCTGGTCGGCATTGGCTCCCCGGCGATCCGTGACGGTGCCAACTGGCACGCCTTTTACGGCAGCGAAGAGAGTGATGACCTGCATGCCCGCCATGTCGCCGGAGACATCTGCTCGCGCTTTTATGATATCGACGGCGTGACGGTAGAGACCAGTATGAGTGAAAAAACACTCTCGATCGAAACCAATAAATTAAAGCAGGCACGTTACTCCATCGGCATTGCCATGGGGGAAGAAAAACTGAGTGGAATACTTGGCGCATTACGTGGAAATTATATTAACGGTTTAGTCACTAACAGTCATACCGCTGAATTGCTGTTGAAGTAAATATATTCGAATTGATCCTGACATAATTTACTTTATGCAGGGTCCCCTTATCTTAAATTGGGAGTTGATTATGCAAACGTGGTTAAATCTACAGGATAAAGTCATTATTGTTACCGGTGGCGCATCAGGAATTGGCCTGGCTATTGTTGAAGAGTTATTAGCGCAAGGTGCTAATGTACAAATGGCAGATATTCATGGTGGCGACGGTAAATATACCGACCACAGCAAATATCATTTCTGGCCAACAGATATTTCCAGCGCCAAAGAAGTCAGTCACACCGTTGCTGAAATTATCCGTCGTTTTGGCCGTATTGATGGGCTGGTGAATAACGCGGGGGTTAATTTCCCGCGCCTGCTGGTCGATGAAAAAGCCCCGGCCGGGCAATATGAACTCAATGAAGCCGCTTTTGAAAAAATGGTCAACATCAACCAAAAAGGCGTTTTTTTAATGTCACAAGCGGTAGCGCGCCAGATGGTAACACAGCATGACGGCGTGATTGTGAATGTCTCTTCAGAAAGCGGACTGGAAGGTTCTGAAGGTCAGAGCTGCTATGCCGCCACCAAAGCCGCACTAAATAGCTTTACCCGCTCGTGGTCGAAAGAACTGGGCAAACACGGGATTCGTGTGGTCGGTATTGCGCCTGGCATTCTGGAAAAAACCGGGCTACGTACCCCCGAGTATGAAGAAGCGCTGGCCTGGACCCGCAATATCACCGTTGAGCAGCTACGCGAGGGATATACCAAGAACGCGATCCCGATTGGACGTTCGGGGCGTTTGGGCGAAGTCGCTGATTTTGTTTGTTATCTGTTGTCTGAACGTGCCAGCTACATCACCGGGGTAACCACTAACATTGCGGGCGGAAAAACGCGCGGCTAAGGAGGTTTTATGGTCAATGCAATCTTCTGCGCCCACGGCAAACTGGCCTGCGCCATGCTGGAATCGGTGCAAATGGTCTACGGCGATGCCAACGTTGAAGCGGTAACATTTGTCCCCGGCGAGAACGCCAGCGACATCGTGGCAAAGCTGAAAAAGTTAGTAAGCGTTCACACCAATGATGAATGGCTGATTGCCGTCGATTTGCAGTGTGGCAGTCCATGGAATGCCGCCGCAACGCTGGCGATGCACAACCCGGCGATACGCGTTATTAGCGGGTTGTCGCTGCCGCTGGCACTGGAGCTGGTTGACAACCAGAGCAGTATGAATGTGGATGAACTGTGCGAACACCTGACGACCATTGCTCAACAAACCTGCGTTGTCTGGCAGCATCTGGCAACGACCGAAGAGGATTTTTGATGAACATTACCCTTGCCCGTATTGATGACCGCCTGATCCACGGCCAGGTCACTACCGTCTGGTCGAAAGTGGCCAACGCCCAGCGGATTATTATCTGCAATGATGAGGTATATAACGATGAAGTTCGCCGAACATTATTACGCCAGGCCGCCCCGCCGGGGATGAAGGTCAACGTCGTGAATATCGAAAAGGCGGTGGCGGTTTATCATAATCCGCAATATCAGAATGAAACCGTTTTTTATCTCTTTACCCGTCCGCAGGATGCGCTGGCCATGGTTAAGCAAGGGGTAAAAATCGCCACCTTAAATATTGGCGGCATGGCCTGGCGACCGGGTAAAAAACAATTAACCAAAGCCGTTTCTTTAGATGATGACGATATTAATGCTTTTCATCAATTGGATCAGTTGGGAGTGAAACTGGATTTACGCGTCGTTGCCTCCGACCCAGCAATTAATATTCTTGAGAAAATAAAAGAGCAGTCCGTTAGCCAATAATAAATAGCGCCTGTAGAAATATGCCGTAACAGGCAGGGATCGTTATACCCTTAAGGTGACAAATTATGGAAATTAGTACCCTACAAATTATCGCCATATTTATATTTTCCTGTATTGCCGGAATGGGCAGCGTGCTGGATGAATTCCAGACCCACCGCCCGCTCATCGCCTGTACCGTTATCGGCCTGATCCTTGGTGATTTAAAAACCGGGATTATGCTCGGCGGCACGCTGGAGTTGATTGCTCTGGGTTGGATGAACGTCGGTGCCGCGCAGTCCCCCGATTCGGCGCTTGCCAGTATTATCTCCGCCATTCTGGTTATCGTCGGGCAACAAAGTATCGCCACCGGTATCGCCATCGCCCTGCCGGTCGCGGCGGCAGGCCAGGTGCTGACGGTATTCGCTCGCACCATCACTGTGGTATTTCAGCATGCGGCGGATAAAGCCGCGGAAGACGCCCGCTTTCGCACCATCGATATGCTCCACGTTTCCGCGCTCGGCGTACAGGCGCTGCGTGTCGCCATTCCTGCATTAATCGTCTCGCTGTTTGTCAGCGCCGATATGGTCAGCAACATGCTGAACGCCATTCCGGACTTCGTCACGCACGGGTTGCAGATTGCCGGTGGTTTTATCGTGGTGGTCGGTTACGCCATGGTGCTGCGCATGATGGGCGTGAAGTACCTGATGCCCTTCTTCTTCCTCGGGTTTATCGCCGGGGGTTATCTCGATTTGAGTCTGCTGGCTTTCGGTGGCGTGGGCGTGATTATCGCGCTGGTCTACATCCAGTTGAACCCGCAGTGGCGTAAAGCCGAACCGCAGGCGCAAGCCGCCTCTTCTCAAGCTCTCGATCAGCTTGATGACTAATGGAGCCGACCATGGAACAGAAAAAACTGACCAAATCCGACCTGTTTAGCATGTTTGTTCGCTCCAACCTGCAACAGGCGTCATTCAACTTTGAACGTATTCATGGGCTGGGCTTTTGCTACGACATGATCCCAGCCATTAAGCGCCTGTATCCGCTGAAGGAAGACCAGGTCGCAGCGCTCAAACGCCACCTGGTGTTCTTCAACACCACACCTGCCGTGTGTGGCCCGGTAATTGGCGTGACCGCCGCGATGGAAGAGGCGCGTGCCAATGGCGCGGAAATTGACGATGGCGCGATCAACGGCATCAAAGTCGGGCTGATGGGCCCACTCGCCGGCGTCGGCGATCCGTTGGTATGGGGAACATTGCGCCCGATTACTGCCGCGCTCGGCGCGTCTTTGGCACTGTCCGGTAACATTCTCGGCCCGCTATTGTTCTTCTTTATTTTCAACGCAGTACGTCTGGCAATGAAGTGGTACGGCTTACAGCTTGGCTTTCGTAAAGGGGTCAACATCGTCAGCGACATGGGCGGTAACCTGCTGCAAAAACTGACCGAAGGGGCATCAATTCTGGGTCTGTTTGTGATGGGGGTGCTGGTCACCAAGTGGACCAGCATCAACGTGCCGCTGGTGGTATCGCAAACGCCAGGCGCAGACGGTACCACCGTCACCATGACCGTGCAGAACATACTCGATCAGCTCTGCCCTGGCCTGCTGGCGCTGGGTCTGACGCTGCTGATGGTGCGGCTACTCAACAAGAAAATTAATCCGGTATGGCTGATCTTCGCCCTGTTTGCACTGGGGATTATCGGTAACGCGCTGGGCTTCCTGTCCTGATTTTTCCGCCCCGGCGATGTCGGGGCAACGTCAACAAATTGTCCTCGAAAGAGGAAGAGGTGGTAACAATGCAAACAACAACAGCTTTACGCCTTTATGGTAAACGCGATCTGCGCCTGGAAACCTTCGACCTTCCCGAAATGCAGGATGATGAAATTCTGGCCTCGGTCGTGACCGACAGCCTGTGCCTTTCTTCCTGGAAAGAGGCTAACCAGGGTGAGAATCACAAAAAGGTACCAGACGATGTGGCCACCAACCCGATTATCATCGGCCACGAGTTCTGCGGCGATATTCTCGCCGTGGGGAAAAAATGGCAGCATAAGTTTCAGCCCGGCCAACGCTATGTTATTCAGGCTAACCTGCAACTGCCGGATCGCCCGGACTGCCCCGGCTACTCCTTCCCGTGGGTGGGCGGCGAAGCCACGCACGTCATCATACCCAATGAAGTGATGGAGCAGGATTGCCTGCTGGCCTACGAAGGTGAAACCTATTTTGAAGGCTCGCTGGTTGAGCCGCTTTCCTGCGTGATTGGCGCATTCAATGCCAACTATCATCTGCAGGAAGGCACTTACAACCATAAGATGGGCATTCGTCCGCAAGGGCGCACGCTGATCCTCGGCGGTACCGGGCCAATGGGATTGCTGGCAATCGATTATGCGTTGCACGGCCCGGTCAATCCGGCGCTGCTGGTAGTGACTGACACCAATAACGACAAGTTGAGCTACGCCCGCAAACACTATCCTTCTGAGCCACAAACGCTGATCCACTATCTCCACGCCCAGGATGCGGCTTACGACACGCTGATGGCGCTGAGCGGTGGTCACGGGTTTGACGACATCTTTGTGTTTGTGCCCAATGAACAGTTGGTCACACTGGCCTCTTCCCTGCTGGCCGCCGATGGCTGCATGAATTTCTTTGCCGGCCCGCAGGATAAGCAGTTCAGCGCGCCAATTAACTTCTACGATGTGCATTATGCTTTCACCCATTACGTTGGCACGTCTGGCGGCAATACCGACGATATGCGCGCGGCGGTAAAACTGATCGAAGAGAAGAAGGTTCAGGCCGCAAAAGTGGTGACGCACATTCTGGGGCTGAATGCGGCTGGTGAAACAACGCTGGAGCTGCCAAAGGTCGGCGGCGGGAAAAAGCTGGTCTACACTGGCAAAGCGTTACCGCTAACCGCACTCACGCAGATTGACGATCCGGCCCTGCGCGATATCCTGGAACGTCATCAGGGGATTTGGTCACAGGAAGCCGAACAGTACGTATTGTCTCACGCCGAGGAGATTTAACATGATTAACCGCGACACCCAACTGTGCATGTCGCTGGCCGGTCGCCCCGGCAACTTTGGCACGCGTTTTCACAACTATTTGTATGAAAAGTTGGGGTTAAATTTTATCTACAAAGCCTTTACTACGCAGGATATTGAGGCCGCAGTGAAAGGCGTTCGCGCACTCGGGATCCGCGGCTGTGCGGTATCGATGCCGTTTAAAGAGAGTTGCATGCCGTTTCTGGATGCCATCGACCCTTCCGCAAGCGTCATTGATTCCGTCAACACTATCGTCAATGACAACGGCACGCTGACAGGATTTAACACCGACTACATTGCAGTAAAAAGTCTGATTGCCAGCCACCAGCTTGATAACCGCGCACGCGTTATGATCCGCGGCAGTGGTGGAATGGGTAAAGCAGTCATTGCCGCATTTCACGATGCTGGTTTTCACGATGTCATCATCGCCGCCCGTAACCGTGAGAGCGGCCCGGCGCTGGCAAAACAGTACGGTTTTCAGTGGCAACCGCAGCCGGAAGGGATTGCCTGCGATATTCTGGTCAACGTGACGCCCGTCGGCATGGCAGGCGGTAAAGAGAGCGATGAACTGGCCTACAGCGAAGCAATGGTCGCTGCCGCCAGCGTGGTGTTTGACGTCGTCGCCCTGCCGCCGGAAACACCGGTGATTAAGCTGGCGCAAAAGCTGGGTAAAAAAACCATCAGCGGTGCAGAGGTGATTGCCTTACAGGCCGTAGAGCAGTTCGCCATGTACACCGGCGTACGCCCGGATGACGCGCTAATCGCCGAAGCAGCCGAATTTGCGCGGGCGGGGTAAAGAAGCAGGAACAGAGCGCCAGGGATGGGCGCTCTGTTTATTTTAGGTACTATGCAACAGCAAACAGTTGCTGGTCAGCTTTCGCTTCCAACTGCGCCAGCGCGGGAATCAACTGGCTGATGTTTACCAGACTGTGTCCTAACTGGCATATGCTCTCATACGCAAAATGTTCCTGACCTTCACCCGCCATGGTCAGCAGGCTTTCGCCCATAAAATTCAGCGTCTGGTACAACCCCGCCAGCGCCTCTTCGCAGCCAAACGAAAGCGCCAGATTTTCTTCGGTAGTGAGATGGCTGCAATCAAGATTGCGGAACGCCTCGGCGAGTGGAAAATAAAGCAGATCGGCCTGTGAAATGAGAGCAGAAGACGCAAAACATGCGTTAGTGGTACTATTAGCATCAGCCATAGCATTACCTCGTATAATGTTGTGGTTAGAAGCTCGGTATGTGTTCGCGCACTGCCGGGCTTCGTTGTTTCTGTAAGACAATTGACTTACACTTGTCTTACGATCATCAATGTAAATCAGGTGTCAGACACATGTCAACGGTAGAATTCAAAAAGAAAGGCAACAAACAAATCGCGTTACGTGTCGAGCCGGAACTGGAAGCAGGGATTCAGAAAGCACTTTCAATGGATGGTGACGCTTCAGTATCCGCATGGATTAAGCGCATTATCAGGAAAGAACTGAAGCAGAAAGGGATTGAAGTTTAGAAGTTGGTATTTATGACATGTAAGAGTAGTGTGTCATCACACATCTCATGTAATTAAGGTGTCAATACACATGAACGAAAGAAGAGGCAATCCCCCGTTTCAATTCCGTCTGGATCCGGAACTGCGCAAAGCGATGGAAGAAGCACAACGACAGGATGGCGATGAATCGTTGGCAGCCTGGATTAAACGTGTGATTAGAAAAGAGCTGAAACAGAAAGGAATTGAAGTGTAACTGGCAGTAATTTATATCGCTTTTCTGAAGGTCTGCTCAGAGCGAGCAGCGGACATCAGCAATTAATAGTTTTAGTCAGATTACAGACAGGGCGGCTGACATAAGTGGCTTATATTTGTAACTTAATCTGAGTAGCAGTGCTCCGCCGCGGGGAAATTGCCGTTTTTCACGGCGGTAATGTAGCTTTTTACCGCATCCTGAATGTCGTCCTGCCCTTTCATGAAGTTTTTGACAAATTTTGGAGTCCTGCCGGTGACGCTCAGGCCAAGCATGTCATGCAGCACCAGCACCTGCCCGTCAGTGTCCGGGCCGGCGCCGATACCGATGACCGGTACGGATACGGCCCTGCTCAGCGCACTTCCCAGCGCGGCGGGGACGGCTTCAACCAGTACCATCGCCGCGCCGGCTACTTCAAGCTTTGTCGCGGTGTCGATCAGGACGGCCGCCTGCTGGCTGTCACGCCCCTGTACCTTAAAGCCACCAAAGACGTTAACCGACTGGGGGGTGAGTCCGATATGGGCGCAGACCGGTATACCATTGCGCGTCAGCTGGCGCACCGTATCACACAACCATTCCCCGCCCTCAATCTTGACCATCTGCGCACCCACCTGCATCAGCTGCGCCGCGCTGTGCAGGGCCTGCTCAGGGGAGGAGCAGGTCATGAACGAAAGGTCGGCGATGATAAAGGCGCCGTTGTTTCCGCGCTTTACGCAGGCAGTGTGATAAACCATATCTTCCAGCCTGACCGGCAGGGTGCTGTCATGGCCCTGCAGGATCATCCCCAGCGTATCGCCGATGAGGAGCATCTCAACGCCCGCCGTGCTCAGTGCATGTGCAAATGTTGCGTCGTAGCAGGTGAGCATGGTGATCTTTTCACCGTTCTGCTTGAGGTTTTTCAGGTATGTCAGAGTGACTGATGGCATGGTGTTCCCTGCTAACTCATTGCGTTGATAAAGGATGTTGGGGGGCGAGAATGCCAGTTTTCGCAACCCTTAATTGTATTTTTCGATCCGCCAGACGCCTTCGAGCCCCGGCGTCCCGCATCGCAGATAAAGCGAACCGCTTTTTTTCCGGAGTTCCGGCTTCGTCAGCGGTGTATGGCATATTTCCCTGACGGCGGCAGGCGTCAGGAGCGACGTGTCGCTGACGTACCTCACGCGGGTGAACACCTCAGGATAATAGTCGGTAGTGCGCCAGAGCAGGTTTTCCGCGCTCACGAATATAATGAGCTGCGCGCACGCAATGCAGGGGAGCAGAACGACCTTTACCAATTTTTACCTCAGCGCACATGGCGATGCCATATCTGATGAAAGGCGGCTCATGATGCCGCCTGCACCGCGCGGCTGAACCGGGATGCGCAGAAGCTCAGCAGCAGCACAACACCGCCAGGAAGCAGCCAGGCCATCTGCTGGCCGTGCAGGGGGAGCGAGGTGTAGACCGCTGGCACAAACTGCTTCAGTCCCGCCGCGTCGAGCCCGTCAAACAGGCCGCAGAGAAAAGCCACCGCCGTGGCGGGAGCAATAACGCGCACGGGCTGACTCAGTCGGTGATGCACAAAGCTCATCACGATAAGCATGATAAAGGGCGGATAAACCGCAATCAGCACGGGGATGGAAATCCGGATAAGCGTGTCCAGCCCGGCGCAGGAAATGGAAAAGGCAAGCGCGGCGAAAAACAGCACCAGCGGCCTGTAGCCGAAAGGTGTGACGGTGCTAAAGTAGGCGGCGCAAGAGCAGGTCAGACCGATTGCTGTGACCAGACACGCCAGCGTGATCAGCACGCCGAGAAACAACGAGCCTCTGGCGCCAAAGGCATGCTGTACGAACGCGCGCAGCACATCAGCTCCGTTTGTGGCGTCAGGCGCAAGCGCGGTGCTTTTCATGCCCAGCATGAACAGACTCAGGTATACCAGTGTCAGACCCACACCGGCAATGATGCCCGCTCTAATGGTATAGCGCGTAACGTGTGCCTGAGATGTTATACCTCTGGCGCGAACTGCGTTTACCACAACCAGACCGAAGGCCAGCCCGGCCAGCGTATCCATCGTCAGGTATCCATTAACAATGCCGCTGGAAAGCGGTGCAGCAATGTAATCCGCCACTGGTTCCTGCACTGAAACGGCCGGAAGCAGCAGGACTGCACCACCCAGCACGATAAGTGAGACGATTTTCAGTGGCGCAAGGACCTGTCCGACAGACTCAAGTAGCCTCCCCGGAAATAGAGAAACCAGCGCCGCAAGCGCAAAATAAACGAAGCTGTAGTAATACAGCGCATTTCCCCCATTGTTAATATATGCTGCCATGCCAAGCTCATATGAAACGGTTGCCGTGCGCGGTGAGGCAAACAGCGGGCCGATAAATAGGTAGCAGGCCACAATCAGTACGTTGCCGGCGATTTTTCCTACAGGGCTGATGATGTTGCCCATTTCACCGCCCGCTTTTGCCAGCGCGATGACAGAGAGCACTGGTAGCCCTACGCCGGTTACCAGGAACCCTGCTGCTGCAGTCCAGACGTGGCTACCAGCCTGAAGTCCGATAAAGGGTGGGAAAATGATGTTGCCTGCACCCAGAAACAGCGCAAACGCCATAAAGCCCAGGGAGAATGTTTCCCTGACGCTGAGTGTATTCATAGTGTACCTGCTGAATAGTGTGTCGTTATTAGCCTGAATGGCCGCGAATCAGAGAAACTGCTCTGCCAGCAGTAGGATCGCGATAATGATCATCAGGCCGCCCGAAATGCGGCTGACATTCAGCGCCGCGCGCGGGCGAGACCGAAGCGCTATTCCTGCACCGTATCCCACGAGCAGATAGACCGTAGCGCAGCTAACCACATGTATCATCCCTAGCGCGGCCATTTGCAGTGGAAGTGGCCATGCGGCGTGGACATCGGTAAACTGAGGCAACAGAGCTAAAAACAGCAGGAAAAGCTTTGGATTAAGCCCGCTGACGCAGAACCCCTTAAGCATCCACTTCAGTCGCGAACCGGCGTTTTCATCCTGACCGGCTACTGGCACTGGAGGGTGACGGAGAACACCAATGCCGAGCCAGAGAAGATAGCCAGCTCCGGCAACGGTCAGACTGGAGAGCACCCCAGGCGCACCCGCAATAAGCGAACCGACGCCCGCGGTCACTACAATTGCAGCTACAATATGCCCACTCAGCATGCCGGCAACAGCAGGTATAACACGACGTCCCCGGATTCCGGCTGAAATAGCGTAAGCCCAGTCGGCCCCTGGCGTGATAATTAAAAGCATGGACACTGCCCAAAATGAAGCAAACATACTCAGTGACATGCGGGATAATCCTCATGAGAATCATTGCATCTCGGCCATTTATCTGCCGCTGAAAACTGCATGCGTTTAAACCTTGATCTGATCAATACATTTAAAGTTGAAGAAAGGATATCGCATTGAATGCGAAATGTGTTTTCATTTAAAGGATTAAAAAATACAATTTCCGGGAGATTTTTGAAAATGGACGACACAGATTGCAATATTCTTGCAGAGCTTCAGCGGGACGGTCGAATTTCACTGACTGACCTTGCAGAACGGGTGGGGATTAGCCTGTCATCCTGCCAGCGACGGGTCAGGTCTCTGGAACAGGAAGGTATTATCAGCGGCTACCGGGCGTATATTGACCCGGCCAGATTCGGGCTGAACTTTTCAGCTATCGTCTTCGTCACTCTGCGCGAGGGTGACCGGCAGTCGGTCTACACCTTTGAGGAGGAAGTCAAAGATATACCGCAAATTATCCAGGCGCAGCGACTGTTTGGGGACCCGGATTATATGCTTCACGTTATTGCCCAGGACCTACCGGCTTTTCAGAAGCTTTATGATGAAAAACTCTCCGGTTTATCAGGGGTGCAGCGGCTTACCTCAACCCTGGTGATGAAAACGGTTGTGAAAGATCGCGCGCTGCCTGTCTGAGGCCTCTGCAGGGCCTCAGACATTAACTATTTTCAAAATTATTTTGGAGGAGAAGAAAACGTTGTACTGAGATTCAGTACAACGGACGAACTTCCGCTTCTGGCACGGAGCGGACGTGTTAACGAAGCTGAAGGTCCGCTGTGAGCGAAGAGCAGACTAAACCCGGCCAACTGACTCTTAACGGGGCCGCAGAGATTTTGCATCTGAGCTTTCGAAGCCCCTCCCCTGAAGACAGAAAATTTCTGTGTGCTGTGGAGACATTATATCTTTGCCTTAGGTATAAATAATTTTATTCCACATGAAATTTACATTATTTTATTTATCTGCTTGTCTAAATCAGACTGCACTCCTTACTTAAATCAGGAGGCAGTCATGCCATTTGTTATTTATGTTTTCACTATCAGTGCCTTTGCGCTCGGACTCGCGGAATTTGTCCCCATTGGGCTGACCGACGTCATGGCTCAGGGGTTGGGGGTGGGTGTGGAGCAGACCGGTGCAGCGGTTACGACCTATGCACTGGGGGCAACGTTCGCGGCACCCGTACTGTCTGCGCTGACCGCAAGCTGGAACCGGAAGAATGTGATGCTTACCACTGCCGTTGTATTTACCGCCGGTAGTCTGGCGGCCGCGTTTGCCGCCACATTACCTCAGCTACTGTTGGCGCGGTTCATTGCCGGTCTGGGACACGGCCTGTTTCTGGCTGCGGCATCCAGTACCGCTGCTCGTCTGGCTGGACCAGGTAAAGCAGGTAGAGCGGTGGCTGTGGTATTTGGTGGCTTTACTCTGGCGATGGCAATCGGCGTGCCGCTAAGTACATGGCTGGGAGGCGTGGTCTCATGGCGTCCAGTTCTCGGCGCTATTGCCGCTTTCGGCGCGCTCGGATTCCTTGGACTGTTGTTCGGTATGAAAGACCCCGTACGCAGCGTCCCCGGCGAACATAGTGGTTCAGCAATGCAGAATATTAGCATGCTGTTTAACCGTAAGTTACTGGCCGGCGCGCTGGTTACGGTGCTGGCGTATGCAGGCTCGTTTACGGCTTACACCTTTATCGCACCTATTCTGATGCAGGTGACAGGCGTAACCGGAGCAACGGTGAGTCTGTTTATGCTGGTTTATGGTATTACCGCTGCGGTAGGCAACATTCTGGGTGGAAAACTTACCGACAGCATGGGGGTGAATCGTGCCAATATACTCATTATTAGCGGCATTGTTATTGTCGTGCTGGGTATGTGGCTGCTGGCTTCCTCACCAGCGAGCATGGGTATTCTGGTTGCGCTGCTGGGTATGCTGACATTTGCCGCAGTGCCGGCACTGCAGGCCCGTCTGATTGGTGTCGCTGAGCAACATGCTCCTCATGCGCATGGCGTTGCTGCCGGCCTGAATATCGCGGGCTTCAACTCCGGTATCGCGCTGGGTTCAGTACTGGGCGGTCTTACCATCACACACGCCGGTATTGTGTATACCGGTATCAGCGGTGCGATTGTTTCTCTGCTCGGCCTACTGTTGCTGCTTGCACAAATCAGTCGCCGTCACAGCAGTAAATTTCAGCAGGCTTAAATCCTGTGCCAGGAAAGGGAGGTAATATGCTTACCCGTGAAGATATGCTCAATGGCGCATTTGTCAGAGCGCATGAAACGCTGCTCCCGGCACACATGCGCTGGGACGCTGAAAAAATACGGGCATCAATGTACTCCACTCTGGAGGAGCGCCCGATAGGCGCTCCTGTGTGGATATTTGCCTACGGGTCATTGATGTGGAATCCCGCGCTGGCGATTGAAGAAATGCAACGGGCCCGTCTGAAAGGATGGCAGCGCAGTTTCTGTATCCGGCTGATATCCGGACGAGCCACCCCTGATATCCCCGGCAGAATGTTATCTCTTGACGAGGGTGGAATAACCGAAGGTATGGCGTTCAGACTGCCGGAATCGACTCTGATACATGAGTTGGAGATGGTCTGGACGCGAGAGATGATTACCGGTCTGTACCGTCCTGTCTGGGCTGAAATTTCGCTCGGAAACGGTGAGGAAATTCAGGCGCTAGCTTTCGTATCAGACAGATTGCATCCGCATTATGAACAGGACAATCTTACAGCGACCGTAGCGTCGAGCATCGCATCTGCCCGCGGAGACATTGGCACGAATGCAGATTATGTATGGAAACTGCAGGCCACTCTGGGTGCGTTGGGAATACGGGATGATTACGTGAGTGAACTGGCCCTTGCTCTGCATGAGGCTCCCTGTAACGATAAACTTCATCAGCGAGGCGCTTCACTATGAGCCATCTGAGCCACCTGCGAACGTTTCTTGAGGCCTATCGCTCTGGCTCCTTTTCAAAGGCGGCAGAGCTACTGGGCATCACTCAGCCCGCAGCGTCACTACATATCCAATCTCTTGAGACTCTGGTTGGTAAGCGTCTGTTCATCAGGCAGGCCAGAGGCGTGACGGCGACCGAAGCTGCGGATGAGCTTGCCCGCTCCGTTTCACCCTTCATTGACGGTCTGGAAGAAAAGCTATCGTCTTTCCGGTCAGGCCCTGTGCGCGGGGGAACAATTAATCTGGCAGGACCTCCGGATTTTATTCATTCCCGGCTTGGGGCTGTAATGGCTCCATTAATGAAGGAGGGGTATCGCCTGCGCTTTCATACCGGCAATAAACAACGTATTTATTCCCTTTTGCATGACGGGAGCGCCGATCTCGCAGTTACCGCATCTATGCCTGATAACCGTCTGTACGGCTATGCACATCTCCTGACTGAACGCATGCTCCTTGTTCATGCTCCCGCTATGTCAGAGGTCATAGGATCAGAACCTGGTGCTGAAACGCTTGCCTCATTACCGCTGATTGCTTATGACGAAGAGTTGCCACTGATTAGAGCGCTCTGGGCCTCCATGTTTCAGAAAGCCCCTGAGATGCAGGCTGCATTCACCATTCCGGATTTACGTATTATCCGCGACCTGGTCTGCGACGGACATGGATGGACGGTGTTACCGGATTATCACTGTGACAATGACCTGAAAAGCGGGCGTCTGATTTCAGTTACACCTGCAGATCTCGCCCCGACTAATCATCTTTATCTGGTCTGGAACAAAAGGACGGCTAATAACAGCCGAACCGCCTATGTTCGGGATTACATTCTTAAAGCGTTTCCGCGTTGATGTCTGAGGCGAATGATTGACGACGCGTATCATAAGTTACGTATATCCGCTCCTGGCATAAAGCGGACTAAGAAGCTGAGCTGAAGGTCCGCTGTGAGTGAGGAGCGGACGTTGAGGCACCTAATAAATCGTCTTAACTTTCAACTTTTCTGACCCGTAATGTCCTGAGGAGCAAATCGTACAAACTATCCACTGCAGGAGAACCCTGGGAAGTATGGCTTCTGAACAATGAGACTTCCATGGGTTCAAGAGGCCCCAAAAGATGTTCACTGCCAAGAATTTGCAGATGAGGTGGCACGCTGCACTGGGTCAGAACGGCAACAGCCAGGCCACTTTCTACAGCTGTAATCTGTCCCGACAGACTGGAGCTGTTATACACCACCTTATATCTCCGCCCCTGCAGTGCTAGTGCGTTGATAGCACTACGTTTAGCAAGGCTTGTACTTTCATAAACCGCAATGGGTAATGGATCGCGCCGCCAGACCTCAAACTGTGGAGAACCCACCCACACCATCGGTTCATAAAACAGTAACGCGCCCTGGTTGGGTTGCTCCCGGGAGACCAGGGCCAAATCGAGATCGCCGCTCTCAACGCGAGGAATGAGTGACGTTGATTGCTCGCAGCTCAGTTCGATCTCGACTGACCCAAAGTTAGGGGCAAATCTCTTCAGCGCAGGGGTAAGGTATTTTGCTGCATAGTCATCAGGAACTCCCAGACGAATACGCCCTGTTAACTCCTTACCGTGAAATGCGGCCTGTGTTTCAGCATGAAGGTCGAGCATCCTTCGGGCATACCCCAGCAGTTTTTGTCCTTCAGACGTGAGTTGATGTTGACGAGGGCCGCGAAGTAAAAGCTGACACCCTAATGCAGATTCCAGCTTTTTAAGTTGCATGCTGACCGCAGATTGTGAGCGATGGACTTC
The DNA here is from genome assembly GCF_028069825.1 of Citrobacter sp. Igbk 14. NCBI lineage: Bacteria > Pseudomonadati > Pseudomonadota > Gammaproteobacteria > Enterobacterales > Enterobacteriaceae > Citrobacter > Citrobacter sp. Igbk 14. The sequence continues at coordinate 17,389 of NZ_JANEWM010000038.1, read as the reverse complement.
AGGTGCCGCAGCCGAAAGCGATCCCGCATCCACTACCGCGACAAAACATTTAAGCCAGTCCATCTGGAGGTCTTGATGATGCACCTTTGAGCCTTGCATTCGATAATCAAATATTAATATCAATTATTATGCGTTTTTATCGATTCCACAACACTGTCATAGTGGCCCCCTGTTTGCTTTCACTGTTATGAAATTCATGAGGTCCCGGATGACGTATCACCAGCCCGATTTGTCTCAACTTAATCATTCGCTGATATGGGATGGTTTTCGGCAGCTTATCCCGGTTTCACTCTTTGTCGCTATTTTTGGTGCCGCCTTTGGCCTGGCCGCATCGCAGAAAGGAGTGGACCCGACGTCGGCGACAATGATGAGTTTGCTGGTTTTTGCCGGTTATGCTCAATTCGCCACCTTAGAGCTTTGGACCGATCAGGTTCCTGTATTAACCCTTATCGCCACCGTTTTTGCCATTAATGCCAGGCATCTGTTAATGGGGGCCACTTTATACCCGTGGTTGCGCGCGTTAACACCCGCTAAACGCTACGGGATCATGATGGTCGTTTCCGATGCTAACTGGGCCAAGTCCATACAGGCATTCAGCAGGGGAAGCGCGGGGTTGGGATTACTCTTTGGTGGCGGTCTTGCGTTATGGCTTTTTTGGGGAGCAGGGACCCTGGCAGGACTGTATTTTGGGAGCGTTATCCAGGATCCCAAAAGCGTTGGTCTTGATATGGTCATGGGGTGTTTTCTCCTTTCTATGGTGTTCGAAGGGGAAAGAAACCTGAGGATGTTGATTATCTGGGCCGCAGCGGCCAGTGCCTCGCTGATAGCGTATAAATGGTTACCAGAAAATAGTCATGTGATCGCTGGAGCCCTCGCCGGAGGTATTACTGGAATTATCATGAGAGAGAAAAAATGAGTATTGAGACGGTAGGCACAGGACCTCTTATTATTATTTTTATTATGGCGTTGGTCACACTCGTTACCCGATGGGGTGGTGTCTGGATTATGTCCTTTGTGCCTTTTAATCACCGAATAAAAGCCTTTATTCAGGGGATGTCAGGCTCCGTTCTCGTGGCGATTTTAGCCCCCGTTGCCCTCACAGGCGACAAAGGCGCTCAGATGGCATTATTGACCACGGCCGTCGTGATGCTGGTTTATAAAAGACCTTTAATAGCTATCACCCTTGGGATTGTCGTTTCAGCCTTGGTCAGATATTTTTAAACCGTTCCTGAGCTAATCCTTCGATACATTTAAGCGAGTGCTATGAGCCTAATGCCACGAACGATCGTTTTAATTCCCGGGTATATGCTGAATGAAATGCTCTGGCATGAATTTGAAACATACCTGCCGGCAAACTGTATTGTTCATCATGCTTCCGTAACCGGAGGACTAACCCTGCATGATATCGCGCAGCATATGAGTACCTGTCTGCCTGACAAATTTACGTTGATAGGTTTTTCACTGGGAGGGTACATTGCCCGGCAGTTTGCTGCAGATTTTTCGGATCGTGTGGAGTCCCTGGTACTGATTGCCAGTTCGTTACGGGAGGATACGCCATTAGAGGCGGAATCAAAGCGGCAAAGCGTGCAGTCATTGTCACCCGCAACGTTTAAGGGGCTGAGCAGCAATGCTATTGCCCGGTCACTGCACCCCCTAAACGCATCAGATCGGGATATGATTTCAACTATCCAGCAAATGGGACGTTGTCTCGGATTTGAAGCCTTCATTACGCAATCGACCTTAACCCGACAAGGTATTCCTTCAGCAACGATAGGTTGTCCCACTCTGGTTATTGCCAGTGAAGATGACGCCATCCGTTCCATGCAGGAGGCGGAGGAACTGGTCGATGCCATACCTGGTGCATCGTTGAGAACCATCAAGGATTGCGGTCATATGATCCCGCTCGAACAACCTGAGGCGTTGGCGAGAACCATTACTGAATGGATCTCAGTCGGGTAAATTACTGCAGTGGGTAAGGTCTGCTATTGGCACAAAGCCGCCCTTCTCCCCTATCATCGATTTTCGTATCAACCGCAGCGTCCTGAAAAACTACCTATTATTGCGAGGAGCTTTCCTGTTTCCTCCATCCAACATCTCCCCTTACTCCCCATTTTTTTATTCTCTGGTCTCAACTTGTCAATTCATAATGTAGTTTATAAAATACATGGAACGTCATCATGGAAATTCTTCAGACAATGGTTTTCCTGCGTTGGGAGCAAAACCTACGGGACAGGAGAGCTAAAACGCTCATTGCCACACGCCTTTTTCGTTTGGCTAATGGTTTAGCTGGTGATGTTAAACCTGTTGGAGAATGCTCGCTCGTTCACTGGATTATCAGGAGGTCTTCCGCCATGAATAAACTTACTCACTACGATCCCGCGACTGCGCTGGTTGATGATGAAGAAATTGCCGTGTTTATGGCCGATGCCCTCGAAACAGGCGATGCAGCATACATTGCAAAAGCACTGGGCGTGGTGGCTCGTGCTAAGGGAATGGCGAACATAGCGGCAGAAACGGGATTATCCCGCGAGCAGCTTTATCGCTCTTTTAGTGAGAAAGGTAACCCGACGCTGAAAACCACACTTGCAGTGATGAAGGTGCTCGGTATTGAATTGACACTTAAAAAATAGCCCCAGCTTCTCTCCCCCTTCCAACATCGTGAGCCATATCAGTAAGGTGTTACACTGACAGTGGTAGCATTACCGCGGTTTGTAATTTTCTGATTACATGGAGAAATGATGGAACTGCTTTTATTGAGTAACTCGACGCTGCCGGGCAAAGGTTGGATGGAACATGCGCTGCCGCTAATTGCTGAGCAGCTGAATGGTCGCCGCACTGCGGTGTTTATTCCGTTTGCCGGTGTGACGCAAACCTGGGATGAGTACACGGCGAAAACGGCTGCCATCTTTGCGCCAATGGGCGTTAACGTCACCGGTATTCATACCGTTGCCGATCCGGTTGCGGCGATAGAAAACGCAGAAATCGTGATTGTTGGCGGTGGCAACACCTTCCAACTGTTGAAAGAGAGCCGCGAGCGTGGATTGCTGGCACCGATTGTGGATGTCGTCAAACGTGGAGCGCTGTACATCGGCTGGAGCGCAGGTTCAAACCTCGCCTGCCAGACCATCCGCACCACCAACGACATGCCGATTGTTGATCCTAAAGGTTTTGATGCGCTGGGTCTGTTCCCGCTGCAGATTAACCCGCACTTCACCAATGCACTGCCGGAAGGCCACAAAGGCGAAACGCGTGAACAGCGTATTCGCGAGCTGCTGGTAGTAGCACCAGAGCTGACGGTGATTGGCCTGCCGGAAGGGAACTGGATTAAGGTAAGTAACGGTAAGGCCGTTCTTGGTGGCCCGAACACCACGTACATCTTTAAAGCAGGTGAAGAGGTGGTTGCCGTTGAAGCAGGTCACTGCTTTTAGTTGATGGGTTGTCTGATGCCGGATGGCGGCTTTGTCTTATCCGGGCTACAACTGTAGGCCTGATAAGCGCAGCGCCATCAGGCAGTTCAGCGCACATTGCCGGATGCGGCGTAAACGCCTTATCCGGCCTACCGGACTGCGCCACCGGGCAACATTTCACCTGTCCTCGTTAGTACTCACGCTCGTCATCTTCATCCGGCTGTTCCAGCACACTGTAAGCCACGGAGCAAAACAGTGAATTCAGACGCTGCATATCGCCCAGTAACGCCAGGTGCAGAGAGCTGGTCTCAATGCTCTGCACGTTCTGCTGATGCAGGCGGTCAACGTGAGCATGCGAATAACGACGATTCAGAATACGAAAGCGATGCTTGCTACGCCGCAGGCGGCGGGCGCTGGTCACATCGCCAGAGAAGAACACCGACATTGCCAGCTGCAGGTTACTGAGCAGCAGATCGTAGAGCGCATCCAGTTCTTTTAACCCTTCAACGGAAAATGCCCGCCGCGCCGCCAGCGACTTATCGGCTATCTCACTGCCCATACGTTCGACAATATCGGAAGCCTGCTCGAGGTTGAGCGACATTTCAATAATCTCCGCCCAGCGACGCGACTCTTCTTCCGCCAGCTCATCTTTAGGCATGCGCGCCAGATAGAGCTTGATGGCCGTATACAATACGTTGATGTCATCGGCCATCCTGCGCAGCTCTTTCTCTTCACGCGGCTCGCCATGCATCACCTTCTTCAACCCCTCCATCATTTGCTCCATCGCATCACCAATACGCAGGGCTTCGCGGGCAGCATTCGCCAGAGCGAGCGTTGGTGTATCCAGCGCGCTGACGTCCAGATGCTTAGGTTTCAGATGCGCGTCCAGTTCGGGTTCATCGCGGATAATACGTTTACAAAAACGCGCCATCGGTTCGGCAAACGGTACCATCGCCACGCAACGCACCAGGTTGTAGAACACGTGGAAGTAGATAACCAGTTCAGATTTCGGCAGCGGCAGCTCATCCATCAAATTCGCCAACGGATGAACAAACGGCAGGATAATCAGGCTGCCCACCAGCTTAAACAGCAGGCTGCCGAGCGCCACACGACGAGCAGCGGCATTCGCAGCGCTGTTGTTGAGCATCGCCAACAGGCCAGAGCCGAGGTTGGCACCAATCACCAGGCACAGCGCCACCGGGAACGAGATAATGCCCGCTGCGGTCAGCGTTGCCGTCAGCAAAACTGCCGCCAGGCTGGAGTAACTGATAATCGCGAACATGGCGCCGATCAGCGCATCGAGCATGATATCGCCGGTTAGCGAGGCGAAAATCACCTGTACACCATTGGCCTGAGTGATCGGCGTTACCGCCTGCACAATCAGCTCCAGCGCCAGCAAAATCAACCCCAGACCAATACCTACCCGGCCCAGCTGTCCAGCACGAGACTGCTTGCGCCCAAGAAAGAAAATGACGCCGATAAAAATCAGCAAGGGCGACAGCCAGGAGAGATCGAAGGTCAGGATACGCGCCATCAGCGCGGTCCCCACATCGGCACCCAGCACAATGACTAACGCAGGGGTAAGCGCCACCAGGTCCTGCGCGACGAATGAGGTCACCAGCATAGTGGTAGCGTTGCTGCTTTGCACCAGAGCAGTCACGCCGATCCCCGCACAAAAGGCGAGCGGCTTCTTTTCAACACTACGGCTGAGCACAGTGCGTAAACGGGCACCAAAGACACGCATCACGCCGGTACGCACAATATGCGTACCCCAGACCAGCATAGAAACAGCAGAAAGCAGGTGTAACAGAGTTAGCACGGAATCAGGTTCTCCTTATCGTTATATGTTCCTGAGGTTCATCGCCATGACATACCGCCTGATGGCGCTACGCTTATCAGGCCGACAAAAATGCGCCATCCGGCAAGCACTACCGATGAACCTTCTTTCAGTATAAGGGTTTAAACGTAATAAAGAGACAGGGCACTCATTGAGCGCCCTGTTTGTTGTAAAGAAAGATGACAGTTTTGTGAATCAATCGGCATCGTAGCCGAGATTCGGCGCTAACCAGCGCTCAACCTCCGCTACGCTCATCCCTTTACGGAACGCATAGTCTTCAACCTGATCGCGCTGGATTTGCGCCACGGCGTAGTACTTGCTGTCCGGATGACTGAAATACCAGCCAGAGACCGATGCGCCTGGCCACATGGCGTAGGACTCGGTCAGCTTCATCCCGGTGTGCGTTTCCACATCCAGCAGTTCCCAGATGGTGGCTTTTTCGGTGTGCTCAGGACACGCCGGATAACCCGGTGCCGGGCGAATCCCCTGGTAGTTCTCACGGATCAGCTCCTCATTGCTGAGGTTTTCGTTCGCCGCGTAACCCCAGTAGACTTTACGCACGCGCTCATGCAGATATTCCGCAAACGCTTCAGCCAGACGGTCGGCTATCGCTTTCACCATGATCTTGTTGTAGTCGTCATGCTGCGCTTCGAAAGCATCCGCCAGCGCGTCTTCTTCCAGACCACCAGTGACCGCAAAAGCACCGATATAATCCGCCTTGCCGCTCAGTTTCGGTGCCACGAAGTCAGACAGGCAATAGTTGGCGAAACCCACTTTTTCCGTTTGCTGACGCAGATGATGACTCACGTTAAGCACGTGCGTCCGTGTTTCATCACGGTAGATCTCGATATCATCACCAACACGGTTGGCCGGGAACAGACCAACAACGCCACGCGGATTCAGCGTCTTCTCAGCGCTGAGTTTATCCAGCATATCGTTGGCATCTTTGAACAGGCGCTTCGCCTCTTCGCCCACCACTTCATCTTCCAGGATACGTGGATATTTTCCAGCCAGCGACCAGGTCATAAAGAATGGCGTCCAGTCGATGTAATTGCGCAGCGTTTCGATACTGGCTTCAACTTCCTGTACGCCCAGGCGATGGGCCACCGGCGGGGTATAGCTTTCCCAGTCAAATGCCAGATCGTTTTCACGCGCTGCAGCCAGTGTTACCGGTGGGGTGCGCGGTTTTTTACGCGCATGCTGGATACGCACGGTTTCGTACTCTTTACGCGTACGGGCAACAAAATCGTCACGCTGGGTATCGGAAAGCAACGCGGCAACGACGCCAACGGTACGCGAGGCGTTTTGCACATACACCGTCGGGCCACTGTAGTTCTGCTCGATTTTCACCGCGGTATGCGCTTTGGAGGTGGTCGCTCCGCCAATCAACAGCGGAATGGTAAAGCCCTGGCGCTCCATCTCTTTCGCCACGTTGACCATTTCATCCAGCGACGGGGTAATCAGCCCCGAGAGACCAATCAGGTCGGCATTCACTTCACGCGCCGTTCTGAGGATTTTCTCCGCCGGCACCATCACACCCAGATCAACGATTTCGTAGTTGTTACATTGCAGCACCACACCCACGATGTTTTTGCCGATGTCATGCACGTCGCCCTTCACGGTCGCGATGACCATCTTACCGTTGCTGGAGCCTTTCTCTTTGCTGGCCTCAATGTACGGCTCAAGGTAGGCCACTGCCTGCTTCATCACGCGGGCGGATTTCACCACCTGTGGCAGGAACATTTTGCCTTCACCAAACAGGTCGCCAACGACGTTCATGCCATCCATGAGCGGCCCTTCGATAACTTCAATCGGACGCGCAGCCTGCTGACGCGCTTCTTCGGTATCCAGCTCAATAAATTCAGTAATGCCTTTCACCAGCGAGTACTCGAGGCGTTTTTTCACGTCCCAGCTACGCCATTCCGCCAGTTGGGTGTTCGCCGTGTCGTCGGTTTTACTGCCGCGATATTTCTCAGCCAGCTCCAGCAGTCGTTCGGTGCCATCGTCACGGCGGTTAAGGATCACGTCTTCAACCGCATCGCGCAGCTCGGCAGGCAGGTCGTCATAAATCGCCAGCTGTCCGGCGTTGACGATCCCCATATCCATGCCGTTACGTATGGCGTAGTAGAGGAATACCGCGTGAATGGCTTCACGTACTGGGTCGTTGCCGCGGAACGAGAACGACACGTTGGAGACGCCGCCAGAGATCAGTGCATGCGGCAGTTCACGTTTAATATCTTCGCACGCACCGATAAAGTCCTGAGCATAGTTGTTGTGCTCGTCGATACCCGTTGCAACCGCAAAGATGTTCGGGTCGAAGATGATGTCTTCCGGCGGGAAACCCACCTCTTCGGTGAGAATGTTGTACGCCCGACGGCAAATTTCGATTTTACGTGCACGGGTATCCGCCTGCCCCTGTTCATCAAAGGCCATCACCACCACCGCCGCACCATAGCGACGCAGCAGCTTCGCGTGGTGAATAAAGGTTTCTACCCCTTCTTTCATCGAGATAGAGTTAACGATGCCTTTACCCTGAATGCACTTCAGCCCTTTTTCGATGACGTCCCACTTCGAGGAGTCGATCATAATCGGTACACGGGCGATATCCGGTTCCCCAGCGATCAGGTTGAGGAAACGCACCATCGCCGCTTCGGCGTCAAGCATCCCCTCATCCATGTTGATATCGATAATCTGTGCGCCGCTTTCCACTTGCTGGCGAGCCACGTCCAGCGCTTCACTGTACTTCTCTTCTTTAATCAGGCGCTTAAATTTCGCCGAACCGGTGACGTTGGTACGCTCGCCGACGTTCACAAACAGGCTGTTGTCACCGATGTTCAGCGGCTCAAGGCCGGACAGACGACAGGCTACCGGGATCTCCGGCAACTGGCGCGGTGGTAAGCCATCAACCGCGCGGCTCATGGCGGCGATATGTTCCGGTGTGGTACCGCAGCACCCGCCCACCACGTTAAGGAAGCCCGCTTCGGCCCATTCACGGATTTGCGCCGCCATGGTGTCAGCATCGAGATCATACTCACCAAAGGCATTTGGCAGACCGGCGTTTGGGTGTGCGGTCACGTAGCATTCGGCAATGCGCGACAACTCCTGCACATACTGGCGCAGCTCGTCCGGGCCTAATGCACAGTTCAGACCAAAGGTCAGCGCATCGGCGTGGCGCAGCGAGTTATAAAACGCTTCGGTAGTCTGGCCGGAGAGTGTACGTCCGGAGGCATCGGTTATCGTGCCGGAGAGCATGATCGGCAGCTCAACACCCAGTGCTTCAAATTCTGTTTTCACCGCAAAAATCGCCGCCTTGGCGTTGAGGGTATCGAAAACAGTTTCAATCAGGATCAGGTCACTGCCGCCTTCCACTAGCGCTTTGGTGGATTCGCGGTAGGCGGCCACCAGCTGATCAAAGGTAATATTGCGGTAAGCCGGGTCATTTACGTCTGGCGAGATAGATGCCGTGCGGTTGGTTGGGCCAAGCACGCCAGCGACGTAGCGCGGTTTTTCCGGTGTACGGGCCGTCCACTCATCCGCGCAGGCGCGCGCCAGTTTCGCCGCGGCAAAGTTGATTTCCGCCGACAGGGATTCCATCTGGTAATCCGCCATGGCGATAGTCGTAGAGTTAAAGGTGTTGGTTTCGATGATATCCGCGCCTGCTTCAAAGTAGGCGTTATGAATCGCGGTGATCACGTCCGGTTTGCTAAGCACCAACAGGTCGTTGTTGCCTTTTAGATCGCATGGCCAGTCGGCAAAGCGTTCACCGCGGAAATCTTCTTCACTCAGACGGTACCCCTGGATCATGGTGCCCATACCGCCGTCCAATACCAGAATACGTTCTTTTAACTGCTGACGTAATTGTTCAACTTTGCTGCTCACACTCGCTCCCGACGACGCTCAACCAGACCGAAAAAAACTCAACAGGTCATACTGGCACAAACCTGAGAGACGGAAAAGCAAACAACGGGCAACATGAGACATGTTCAGCTTCACTCATCCGATCAGTGCAGGAATTCTTGCATTATAATCGAATAAAACGAAAATGATTTCCACGATACAGAAAAGGAGTCTGCCATGGTTGCCACTGTCCCCGCGAAACGCGGTAGAAAACCCGCTGCCACTACTACGCCTGCAACCGGGCAGGTTCAATCTTTGACCCGAGGCCTGAAACTGCTTGAGTGGATTGCAGAATCCAACGGTAGCGTAGCACTGACCGAGCTGGCGCAACAGGCTGGCTTGCCTAACTCCACCACTCACCGGTTATTGACGACCATGCAGCAGCAGGGTTTTGTCCGTCAGGTGGGTGAATTAGGCCACTGGGCCGTGGGCGCACATGCGTTTATTGTTGGCAGCAGCTTTCTGCAAAGCCGCAACCTGCTGGCGATTGTTCACCCGATTCTGCGCAAGCTAATGGAAGACTCTGGTGAGACGGTAAATCTGGCCGTGCTGGATCAGAGCGACCATCAGGCCATTATTATCGACCAGGTTCAGTGTACACAGCTGATGCGTATGTCTGCTCCCATCGGTGGCAAACTGCCGATGCATGCCTCCGGCGCGGGTAAGGCGTTTTTATCCCAACTGAGCGAAGAACAGGTTACCGGCCTGCTGCACCGAAAAGGATTACACGCCTACACTCACGCCACGCTGGTTTCTCCCGTCCATCTGAAAGAAGATCTCGCGCAAACACGCAAACGTGGCTATTCGTTTGATGATGAAGAACATGCGCTGGGTTTGCGCTGCGTGGCATCGTGCATCTATGACGAGCACCGCGAGCCGTTCGCCGCCATCTCTATCTCAGGGCCAATCTCACGTATTACCGACGACCGCGTTACCGAGTTTGGCGCACTGGCTATCAAAGCAGCAAAAGAAGTTACACTGGCGTACGGCGGGTTTCGTTAAGATGGGGTTGCCGGGTGGCGGCTACGCCTTACCCGGCCTACTGTCCAGGGTTAGGGCAGATTTGTAGGCCTGATAAGCGTAGCGCATCAGGCACGGCGCACATTGCCGGATGGCGGCGCAAAGGCCTTATCCGGCCTACGATCGGTTTCATAACGCACGCTGAAACGCTGTTTGCGCCGGTAGGCGTAAACATCTTCCACATGTCCGTTTTTAATCCGCGTTTGCAAACCCCGCCAATAGTCGGCGCTAAATAGCTCGGCGTGCATTTCTTCAAATAAGGGTCCGATACGCGGATCGGCACATAGCCAGTGGCGAAACTCTTCCGGGAAGACATCACCCGGCGACACGCTGTACCACGGCTCTGCGCTCATCTCATCCTCCGGATAACGCGGTGGCGGGATGTGGCGGAAATTCACTTCCGTCATGTAGCAGATTTCATCGTAATCGTAGAACACCACCCGCCCGTGACGGGTTACGCCGAAGTTCTTAAACAACATATCGCCGGGGAAAATATTGGCCGCTGCCAGTTGGCGAATCGCGTTGCCATACTCTTCAATGGCATCACGCAGTTGCTGGCCTTCAACCTGCTCCAGCCAGATATTCAGCGGTACCATCCGCCTTTCGATATACAGATGGCGAATCACAATCTGATCGCCGAGGTCGGTAATTTTTTCCGGTGCTTCCTGTAACAACAGCGCCATCAGCGCCGGGTCGATTTGCCGTTTATCCAGCACAAAGTTCTCGAACTCCTGGGTATCCGCCATCCGACCGACACGATCGTGCTCCTTTACCAGTTGATAGCAAGCCCGAACATGGGCAGCCGACATCTCTTTCTGCGGTGCAAATTTGTCTTTGATGACTTTAAAGACCCGGTCGAAGCCCGGCAGTGTAAACACCAGCATCACCATGCCGCGAATGCCCGGCGCTTCAATAAACTGTTCATCGCTCCCGGCAAGATAGAGCAGATATTCACGATAGCTTTCCGTTTTCGCGTGCTTCTGGCAGCCAATCGCCATGTACAGTTCAGCGGTGGTTTTGCCGGGTAGTATCTCACGCAGCCACTCCACCGTTGCTGCGGGCAGTGGCGCATAAACCATAAAATAGGAGCGGGCGAAGCCGAACACGATACTGGCTTCCGCCGTCGTGGTCAGGCAGGTATCGATAAACAACTCGCCTTCATCAGTACGGTGTATCGGTAATAGAAAGGGCAACGTCCCCGAAGGTGTAATGAGCTTCCCTACCAACCACGCAGCTTTGTTGCGATAAAACAGTTCGTTTGCCACCTGTAAATGGCAGCGCGACAACACCTCCCCGCCAAAGGTTTCCGTCAGGTGTCCGATGATGTAGTGGATATCTCGCTGTTTGTTCTGCCACGGCAGACGCAAAGGGAGATCGCTGAGGACACGCGTGAGCAGCCATTCCCAACCAGAATCGGGGAAAAAGTCCTTCGCCAACGGGCGTGGGATAGTGCGAAATCGACGTTCTGGCTGAGAGCTGAAAATAAACAACCGCTCGGGAGTCAGCGAGCGGTGGTCAAATAACCGACAATACACGGAGTTAAAAAAGCTCTCCGCAATCTCGAAGCGAGGGTAGTCCGGCAATAGCCGGGTATAGTGCTCTTTCACGCGAAGTAAAAAACCCGCGTCGGTGCTTTTACCGTCAGTAATACAGCGCAGTTGTTCCACCACCAGACCCACATGATGATCGTAAAGGTGGATACGACTTTTCATCGCCTGTTGAACAGCATGCCAGTCGGCATGTTCAAAACGCTGCTGCGCGCCAGAGGTAACTTCCAGAAATCGACCATACTGCGCGTCAAAGCCTTGCAGGATGGTTTGAGCAATCAGTAATTCCAGGCCACGCGACATCGATTTCTCCCATCCGGCACAACGTCATGCCGGATGGCGCGTTCGCTTATCCGGCCTACATTCTTTTGTAGGCCCGGTAAGCGTAGCGCCACCGGGCAGTGATCAGAACTGCGATTCTTCGGTAGAGCCCGTTAATGCGGTCACTGAAGAGGCGCCACCCTGAATGATGGTAGTCACTTTATCGAAGTAACCTGTCCCCACTTCCTGCTGGTGAGAAACGAAGGTATACCCGTCTTTGGCTGCAGCAAATTCTGGTTGCTGAACTTTCTCAACGTAGTGGCGCATGCCTTCGCCCTGCGCATAGGAATGTGCGAGGTCGAACATGTTGAACCACATGCTGTGGATGCCCGCCAGGGTAATGAACTGGTATTTATAGCCCATGTCAGACAGCTGCTGCTGGAAGCTGGCGATGGTTTTATCGTCCAGATTTTTCTGCCAGTTAAATGACGGCGAGCAGTTATAGGCCAGCAGTTTGCCAGGGTACTTAGCGTGGATCGCATCGGCAAAACGCTTAGCCAACTCAAGATCTGGCGTGGAAGTTTCACACCATACCAGGTCCGCATACGGCGCATACGCCAGACCACGGCTGATCGCCTGCTCAATACCCGCATGCGTACGGTAGAAGCCTTCACTGGTGCGTTCGCCAGTGATGAATTCACTGTCGTACGGATCACAGTCAGAGGTGATCAAATCTGCCGCATCGGCATCGGTACGGGCAATCACCAGTGTCGGTACGCCCATCACGTCAGCCGCCAGGCGAGCGGCTACCAGTTTCTGGATGGCTTCCTGGGTCGGCACCAACACTTTGCCGCCCATATGACCGCATTTTTTGACGGATGCGAGCTGATCTTCGAAGTGAACGGCCGCTGCACCGGCCTCAATCATCGACTTCATCAGTTCGAACGCGTTCAGTACGCCGCCAAAACCCGCTTCCGCATCGGCCACGATCGGCAGGAAGTAATCCACGTAGCGCGGATCGTTCGGCTCAATACCGGTTGACCACTGGATCTGATCCGCACGACGAAAAGTGTTGTTGATCCTGTCCACCACTGCCGGGACAGAGTTCGCCGGATACAGTGACTGGTCCGGGTACATGCTGGACGCCAGGTTGGCATCCGCCGCGACCTGCCAGCCAGAAAGGTAGACCGCCTCAATACCGGCCTTCGCCTGCTGCAGCGCCTGACCCCCCGTCAGCGCGCCGAGGCTGTTGATATACCCTTTCTTCGACTCACCGTGCAGTAAACGCCACATTTTCGCTGCACCAAGCTGCGCCAGCGTGCATTCCGGGTTAACCGAGCCACGTAATTTCACCACTTCCTCCGCGCTATATGGACGGGTGATGCCTTCCCAGCGCGGTTGAGTCCATTCTTTCTGTAATTCTTCGATTTGTTGAGTACGGGTTTTCATGTGCAGATGCTCCATATTGTTATGTGGTGGATTACGCCAGCAGGCGGTAGCCTGGCAGGGTCAAGAAATCGATCAGTTCATCAGAGGTAGTGATTTGCTCCATCAGGCGCGCGGCATCATCAAAACGCCCGCTGCTGTAGCGGTGCTCGCCCAGCTCGTCCTGAATCACCAGCATCTCTTCGGCCAGCATCTGACGGAACAGCGGTTTGGTAACCGGCTTGCCGTTGCTGAGCGTCTTCTGGTGGTGGATCCACTGCCAGATGGAAGTACGGGAGATTTCGGCAGTGGCCGCATCTTCCATCAGGCCGTAAATCGGTACGCAGCCGTTGCCGGAGATCCACGCTTCGATGTACTGCACGGCAACGCGGATATTGGCGCGCATGCCTTCTTCGGTGCGTTCCCCCTCACACGGTGCCAACAGCTGTTCTGCGGTAATCGGGGCATCTTCATTGCGGGTCACGAACAGCTGGTTTTTGTTATCGCCCAGTACCTCATCGAAAATCGCCATCGCGGTATCAGCCAGCCCAGGGTGTGCAACCCAGGTCCCGTCATGACCGTTATTTGCCTCCAGCGATTTATCGGCTTTTACTTTGGCCAGAACCTGGTTGTTACGCTCGGCGTCTTTACTGGGAATGAACGCGGCCATGCCGCCCATCGCAAAGGCACCGCGTTTATGGCAGGTTTTAATCAGCAGACGTGAATAGGCGCTGAGGAAAGGCTTATCCATCGTCACCACCTGACGGTCAGGCAGCACGCGATCCGGGTGATTCTTCAGCGTTTTGATATAGCTAAAAATGTAATCCCAGCGACCGCAGTTCAGACCCACAATATGGTCACGCAGGGCATGCAGGATTTCATCCATCTGGAAGACGGCCGGCAGCGTTTCAATCAGCAGCGTGGCTTTAATGGTGCCGCGCGGCAGGTTAAAGCGGTCTTCTGCATAACTGAATACTTCGCTCCACCAGGCTGCTTCTTGCCAGGCCTGTGTTTTCGGCAGATAGAAATAGGGACCACTACCTTTTGCCAGCAACGTTTTGTAGTTGTGGAAGAAATAGAGGGCAAAGTCGAACAAGCTGCCAGGGATAGATTCGCCACGCCAGGTGACGTGTTTTTCCGGCAGATGCAGACCGCGCACACGACACACCAGCAGGGCCGGGTCAGGTTTAAGTTGGTAAATTTTACCGGCTTCGTTGGTGTAGCTGATGGTGCCATTGACCGCATCGCGCAGGTTGATCTGCCCGTCGATAACTTTGCTCCATTCAGGTGCCAGCGAATCTTCAAAGTCAGCCATAAAAACTTTGACGTTCGCATTCAGTGCGTTGATCACCATCTTGCGCTCAACGGGCCCGGTGATCTCTACACGGCGATCCAGTAAATCATCAGGAATTCCGCGAATTTTCCAGTTACCTTCACGAATGGAAGCTGTTTCCGAAATAAAATCAGGCAACTTACCGTCATCAATATCCTGCTGCTGCTGGATACGAGCAGCGAGAAGTTTATTGCGCTTTGGCGTAAATCGTGTCACCAGTTCAGTCAGAAACTCAACCGCCTCTGCAGTCAGAATTTGCTGTTCCTGCTCGCCATGCGGCCTGGTAAAGACCAGCTCATCGGTTGTTGTTGCCTGTTGATTCATTGCGTAGTTCCTCGTCATTGATCCAAACACATCCCCAATGCGAACGAAGGATCGTTGTGCGGTTTTCGTTCAGCACAACTAAGACTACCCATTTAAATTTCAAAATCAAAAACAATTTCCATTTTTAATTTAATTATCAATTAACTTATTGATAACAATAAAAATAAAAATTAATTACACCGTGAGGTGCATTTCGGAAATAAAAAAGGCACCCGAAGGTGCCTGATTCAACATGCTGAAACGCTTAAGGATCGTTTACCGCAGAAGATTAATCCAGCGTTGGATTCATGTGACGCAGATCATATGGCGTGATCTGGTAGACGTAATAGTTGAGCCAGTTGGTAAACAGCAAATTGCCATGACTACGCCAGGTCGCTCGCGGTTTGTTTTGCGGATCATTTTTTGGGAAGTAGTTATACGGTACTTCCGGTGTTAAACCCGCCTCTACATCCCGAAAATACTCGCTACCCAATGTGTGGGCATCATATTCCGGATGACCCGTCACGAAGGCAATACGCTTATCTTTGCTGGCAAACAGGTAGGCATCCCCTTCCTCTGTTTCCGCAAAGATCTCAAGATCGGTGTAGTCCCTGATCAGTGCAGCAGGGAAATCTGCATAGCGAGAGTGCGGAGCCAGAAACGCATCATCAAAACCACGCGTCAGCAGCGCATGAGGATGCAGAATATGGTGCTCATAAACGCCAGAGAGTTTATCTGTGCGGGTTTGCTTTGGAATGCCATAAAGAATATTCAGTGCGGCCTGTACCGCCCAACAGACAAATAGCGTCGATGTGACGTGATCTTTAGCCCACTCAAGCACCTGTTTAATCTGCGGCCAGTATGCCACATCGTTAAACTCAACCAGGCCCAGTGGTGCACCGGTCACGATCAGCCCGTCAAAGTTCTGATCGCTGATATCCTCGAAATTACAGTAGAAGTTATTCAGATGTTCCGTTGGCGTGTTGCGTGACTCGCGGGCATCAATGCGTAACAGCTGAACATCCACCTGCAGGGGGGAGTTCGACAGTAAACGCAGGAACTGGTTTTCCGTTTCAATCTTCTTGGGCATCAGGTTGAGGATAAGTACCTTCAGTGGACGAATTTCCTGGCCAGAAGCGCGGGATGTCGTCATGACAAAGACGTTTTCCTCACGTAAGAAACTGACGGCGGGTAGCTCGTCCTGCACGCGAATTGGCATAACCTGATAACCTCACTACATACGCTTAAACGTTTAGACATCCAGATAGCTGAAGATACCCAGGAATCATATGAATGTCGAGCTTGCATGTTCAAGTTGAGAAAGTTTCACGGTTCCTTGCTGTAGAATAGTGCAGTTAACATAAAAGGAGAATGCTATGGCCCTGACCATTCGTCGTTCACGCCGGGACGAAGGCGAGAAGTTAGTTTCTATCTGGTGTCGTTCAGTCGATGCCACGCACCATTTTCTCTCACCTGATTACCGAATTGAGCTGGAAGAGCTGGTACGTTCGTTTTTGCCAGAAGCTCCGCTCTGGGTTGCGGTAACGGAAAAGGATGAGCCAGTCGCATTTATGCTGCTGACCGAACAGCATATAGATGCTCTGTTTGTTGATCCGGATATGCGCGGTAGCGGTGTCGGTAAACTGCTGATTGAACATGCTTTATCGTTAGCATCGACACTGACGACTGACGTTAACGAACAAAATGATCAAGCGGTGGGGTTTTATAAGAAGATGGGCTTTAAAGTGACAGGACGCACGGAAGTAGACGATCTCGGACGACCGTATCCGCTACTGAAACTGGTGCTCGGGTAATGATGTAGACTGTTGTAGGCCGGATAAAGCGATACGCTACTTCCGGCAAGGTATCGCCGGAAATGCCTGATGCGCTGCGCTTATCAGGCCTACCTTGTGGTGCCGTTGTAGGCCGGATAAGGCGGGACGCCGCATCCGGCAAAATGCCGTCGGGAGTGCCTGATGCGCTGCGCTTATCAGGCCTACAACATACATTCAGTCCGGCGCATCCGCCTGTTTCCGGAAAAACACGCAGACGCAAAAAAGCCCGTCCGGCAGGATGGGCTTCTTCACTTATTTGATGCCTGGCAGTTTATGGCGGGCGTCCTGCCCGCCACCCTCCGGGCCGTTGCTGCGCTACGTTCAAATCCGCTCCCGGCGGATTTGTCCTCCTCAGGAGAGCGCTCACCGACAGACTGCAGATAAAACAAAAGGCCCGGTCTTTCGACTGAGCCTTTCGCTTTTATTTGATGCCTGGCAGTTCCCTACTCTCGCATGGGGAGACCCCACACTACCATCGGCGCTACGGCGTTTCACTTCTGAGTTCGGCATGGGGTCAGGTGGGA
>NZ_JANEWM010000037.1:0-43311 GCF_028069825.1 Citrobacter sp. Igbk 14 | reverse complement strand
GGATGGGATGGGATGTGTGCCAGTTTTGTGTCGTACGAGGATTGTCACGAGAATTCATCTTAATGCATGTGCCATTAACTTGAGGCGTGTGAATGCGGTAATGGCTATATAAAACAGTTAGTTAAATGTGGTTCTACTAATTCGTAATGCGAAGGTCGTAGGTTCGACTCCTATTATCGGCACCATTTCTCTATTTCTTCGCACTGATTTTTACCCTTTCCTGTACCAGGACCAGCCCGTTTGATGTCATCAGCACGATGAGCAGCATCATCTCATTGTATTCAAAAATATCTTCTGTATTACCGCTATCCTTCCTGCAGAAAAAGGAGCAGCGACAGCCGCTCCCTTCTGGCATCAGGATTTTGGGAACACCCAAACATGTTTTTCGGGTAACGCCAGGTGGCAGTGCTGCGGATCGCGTACTTCGTTGCCGTAGGCGCGGATGACAAAATCATCAGCGACGGTGCGGAACAGGTACTCCCAGCGGTCACCGAGATACATGCTGGTGAGCAACGGCAGAGCCAACTGGTTTTCGCCTGGCCCGTCGGCCAGCACCACACGTTCAACGCGGATCACCGCGGTGCCCTCATGGCCAACCTGAACGCCGTCACCCGCCTGACCCCACAGAACCCAGTCACGTCCTTCAATACGTGCTTTGCCGTCACGCACTTCAGTGACTTTGCCATGCAGACGGTTGTTGCTGCCCATAAATTCAGCGGTGAACAGCGTTTTTGGGGAACCATACATCTCTTGCGGCGTACCCTGTTGTTCAATTTTGCCGTTGTTGAGTAGCAGAATGCGGTCAGAAATCGACATCGCTTCTCCCTGGTCATGCGTCACCATCAGCGCGGACAACCCGAGATTAATAATCAACTCACGCAGGAATACGCGCGCTTCTTCCCGCAGTTTTGCATCAAGGTTGGACAACGGCTCATCGAGCAGGATCACGG
Source organism: Citrobacter sp. Igbk 14 (assembly GCF_028069825.1). Taxonomy (NCBI): domain Bacteria; kingdom Pseudomonadati; phylum Pseudomonadota; class Gammaproteobacteria; order Enterobacterales; family Enterobacteriaceae; genus Citrobacter; species Citrobacter sp. Igbk 14. The sequence continues at coordinate 42,361 of NZ_JANEWM010000037.1, read as the reverse complement.
GTGGGTTATAAACCAGTGCCCGGCCAATCGCTACACGCTGTTGCTGACCGCCAGAAAGTTGATGCGGATGGCGCTTACCCAGATGTCCCAGGCCCAGTTGATCCAACACCCCCTGTACCCGTTGGTTGATCTCTGCGGTGGAGACTTTGCGCAACTTCAGCGGGTAGGCCACATTCTCAAATACGGTTTTATGCGGCCACAAGGCATAGGACTGGAACACCAGCCCCAGGTTACGCTCCTCGGCTGGGATTTCGCTGCGCGGGGTGCCGTCGTAGACTTTGTTGTTGCCGATGGTAATTGACCCTTGTGTCGGTTTTTCCAGCCCAGCCACGGCGCGCAGGAGGGTGGTTTTACCGCTCCCGGACGGCCCCAGTAACGAAACCACTTCGCCCCGTTTGAGGTCCATGGTCACGCCCTTTAGCACCGGGTTATCACCGTAGGTTAAGTGCAGGTTCTCGACCGATAATTCAATCATGTAATTTCACTCCAAAACGTAGGGCAATACCCAGGCCCACCACCACCAACAGAATATTGATAAACGAGAGTGCGGCGACGATGTCGATAGCACCTGCCGCCCACAGAGATACCAGCATCGAGCCGATGGTTTCCGTGCCCGGCGACAGCAGATAGACGCCCGTTGAATACTCACGCTCAAAGATCAGGAACATCAGCAGCCATGAGCCAATCAGCCCATAACGTGAAAGAGGAATGGTAACGTGGCGGGTAATCTGCCCACGCGTCGCACCGGTGCTGCGTGCCGCTTCCTCCAGTTCTGGCCCCACTTGCAGCAACGTTGAGGAGATGAGGCGCAGGCCGTAGGCCATCCACACCACCGTATACGCCAGCCAGACGCTGAAAATGGTGCTCCGTAGCGAACGCAGCCAGACAATCAAAGTGTCTCGCAACCACTGCGACCACGGCATACCGGATAACCAGCCGGATTTCAGCGCGTTATCGAGCCACATTGGTAAGAACAGGAACACCCACAGAAATGCCAGACCCGCGAGCAGGCCCGGCACTGCGCGGGGCACCAGCACGCTGTAGTCGAGAAATCGCGTGGTGTTATCCGGCTTGCGGTGCATCGCGATACCGATAAACAGATAGCAACCTACCGCCAGCGCGCCGCCGATCACGCCAATCGCCATGGAGTTAACGATGGCCCGCAACAGATTCGGCTGTTCCCAGATGGTACGGAAGGTGCTGAGGGACAGCTCATCCCACAGCGACACACCCACACCCCAGTTGGAGATAAACGCACGCAGCACCACGCCCATTAACGGTACGCCAATGGTGATGGTCAGCCAAAACGCGACCACAGCACCCGCTATCCAGCGCCATTTACCCAGCGGTAACGCGCGGGCCTGTGAGGCTTTACCCTTCATGGTCACGAAGCGGTTAGCGGTACGCATCAGGCGACGCTGTAGCATGACCAGTGGGATGGTCAGGCAGATCAGTACCACGGCAACTGCCGCCATCAGGTGATACGACGGCGTACCCAGTTTATTGGTCAACTGATACAGGTAGGTTGCCAGCACCATGTTGCCTTCAGGGTCGCCCAATACCAGCATCAGACCAAAGACTTCCAGACCGAGGAAAAACAGCAACACCACGGCGTACAGAATAGATGGGCGAACCATCGGCAGGCTGACTGATGTCATGACCTGCAGCGGGGATGCGCCGGAGATACGCGCGGCTTCCTCCACGTCTGAGCTCACGCTGCGCAGCGCTGACGAGATATACAGATAAGCGTGCGGTACGTGTGTCAGCCCTGCAATGACCACGATGCTCGACATGTCGTAGATGTTCCACGGCACGAAGCCAATCAGCGATTGTGCCCACAGTGACAGGAAGCCCACCGGGCCTGCGGCCACCACATAGCCAAAACCCAGCACCATCGGTGAAACAAAAATAGGCACCAGGATCAGCGGCTCAATCAACCGTCTACCCGGTAAGTCGGTACGTACCATCAGGAAGGCCAGTATACCGCCCAGAGGAATGGCGATAATGACCAGCCCGAATGCGAGAATAAAGCCACTTTTCAGCGCTTTATAGAAGTCGGGGTCGGTAAAAATAAAGCCAAAGGATTCAAGGCTCCAGTCCTTTGCCGGCGAGAAGAACGGCGCGGACAAAAAGCTTTGTATCACGATGAACGACAACGGCGTGTAGATAACCAGCGCGGTTAACAGCACGACGATGCCACGCGGCAAGCTTTGCCACTTTCTGCGTAATGCATTCATAAGCGGAGATCCGGTAACACGTATTCAGGAAACGAGCACCAGGCGCACCAGTGAACCGTGCGCCCGGTTCTGGCTCTTATTTGGCCGCGGCTTCACGCCACTGTTTGATGTAATCCAGACGTTTTTTCGGTTGCAGGTATTCAAGTAATGACTCATCAACCGGGATCGGCTTCAGCGCGCTACCCAGCATTTTGGTCATACCGTCGATGTCATTTTTACCTTCGATATCGTTGCGAATAGACGGAATATCGGCCTGGTTGGCGAGGATGTTTTGCCCTTTCTCAGACAGCACATAGTCCAGCCACAGTTTGGCGGCATTGCTATGCTCTGCCTGCTGGCTGATGAAAGAAACTCGTGACAGCACCAGGGTGTAGTCCTTCGGATAGGAAATGCCCAGTGACGGATCGTTTTTGGCACGCGCTTCGGCGTAAGAGCCGAGGATATTATAACCAATCAGGTTTTCACCCGATGAAACCCGCTCCATCATCGTACCGGTGGACGATTGCACGGCTAACCCGCCTTTCGCCACGTCGGCCAATGTTTTGAAGTAGTTCGGATCGGCCTTGTAATCCAGCACCGATAGCATGAAGCCAACCCCGGATTTTTCGATATCGTAGGTGGTGACTTTGCTTTTGAATTTATCCACCTGGCCTGCAATCAGCTTGGCCAGTGCGGTGTGAGAATCCGGAACCTCGTTCGCCGGGATGAGGCGCTTGTTGTAAATAAACACCACCGGCTCGTAGGTGGTGCCGTAGGCTTTGTTGTGCCAAACAGCCCATTTCGGTAGCTGGTTCTGCTCTGCTGAAACATACTCCATGGCATAGTCGGTCGCGAGCTTCATCGCGGTATCCATGGAGGAGCTCCAGATGACGTCACCGCTGCCGCCGCCAGCAGCCTGTTCGCTGATATAACGGTTATACAGCTCGGTGCTGTTCATATCGTTATATTCAACTTTGATGCCCGGATAGGTGGCTTCAAAGCCCTGAATCAGCGGCCCAGCCGCTTTGGTATCCGTTGTGGAGTAAACCACGACTTTGCCTTCTTTGGTGGCGGCATCAACCACCTTTTGGTAGTCAGCCGGATACCCCTGCGGCAGTGCGGACAGGGCAGAAAACGACATGAAAACAGCTGCAGAGATCAGAGAGATGCGGAATGTGTTCGCCATTATTATTAACCTTTTATTTACATTTGAGGAGCTAAAAGTCAACATAGCGGATGGGAGGGGAGAGACAAGAGGGGGGAGAGAGCCGGCTGGTGGAAATGTGATTGTTGGCGTTGTTTCGGTAATTAACACCATAGAAACCGTGAGGGCTGTGGGTTGAGAGAATAGAATACTCGCCGTTGTAGGCCGAATGGCGCTTCGTTTATCCGGCCTACAGTGATTGTTACTCCTGAGCCACCCTCCGGTACAGCCGCCTCGGATGCCCAATACTCCCATACTGAATCTCAATCACCACAAACCCAATTTCCACGCAATACTCCAGATAGCGGCGACCCGTGGTCTTGCTGATCCCCGCGTCTTCTACTACCTGTTCGACTGACCAGCTGGTGTCAGGATGCTCGCTGAAAATACGCTTCACCCGCTCGAGCGTTGCCGGTTCAATGCCCTTTGTTGATGGCTGGGTTGATGCCTCACCCGCGGGTAAATTGAACAGTTTATCCAGTGCATGTTGGTCAACAACTTTCACCTGGCGCAGAGTGTGTACCAGCAACATAAAGCGCTCCAGCGAGGCCCGCAGACGGTGGGAGAACACGGGCTTTAGCAGGTAGTCAAACGCGCCGCTGCGCATAGCATGACTGCAGGTTTGCATATCGCTGGCGGCGGTGATGAATATCACCGAGCATTCAAACTGTTTGAGCAGCGGGCTATCAATAAGCTCAACGCCCTGACCGTCAGGCAAATAGTTGTCCAGCAGCAGCAGGCGCGGCCGATGACGGAGGATCAGCTCGCGGGCCTGTTCCAGCGATCCCGCGATCCCCACGATGCGCAGATGGAAGTTTTGCTCAATAAACTCCCGATGCAACTGTGCCAGATGTGGCTCATCTTCAACAATAACAACCTCAAGAGGGCGGATATCAGTCATGGGAAGGTCCTGTCGAAAGTGAAATCTGGAACGGGATGAAAACCGAAAATACGGTACCCTGCGGGATGTTATCGCTCATTTCGATGCTGCCACCGGCCCGACGAACATAGCCCGCGACCAGGTACAGGCCAATACCATGTTCTGCACCGGTGAGTTCGCTGCTGTCAGTGGGTTTACTGGTAAAGCCTTGCTCAAAAATATGCGGCTTCATGGCTTCATCAACGCCACAGCCCCGGTCAGCCACTTCAATCACCAGTTCGTGGTTGCGATCCGATATATACACTTCCACCGGCGCGGTACGTGCTGGCGTTTTCAGCGTGGCATCGACAGCATTGTCCACCAGATTACCTATTACTGACATCAGCTCCGTTTCGCTCAGCCCTTCCGGCAGGCGCGAGAGCTGGCAGGCAGGGTCGAAAACCAGCTCAACACCTTTCTCGCGAGCACCGACATATTTCCCCAGCAGCAGGCCGCACAGCGCCGGAGAGACAAACTGCCTGGAGAGGAAATCCAGCACCTGCTGGGCCCCCTCTGACTGTACCTGGATATAACGCAGCGCGTCGTCATAGCGCTGCATCTGCAGCAGGCCGACGAGCGTAGCCGTCCAGTTGAGCTGCTCGTGGCGCATGATACGCAGGTTATCGGCATAGCGGGTCACCTGGCTGAGTTGGCTGCTGAGCGTATTGATATCGTTCTTATCGCGGAAGCTGAATACCCAACCGCTTTGGGTGCCCGGCTCAACTTCAATAGCCACGCGGTTGACGATGGTTTCCCGTTGATTCAGGACGGTAATATGATCGTGATGGCGGCTGTCATAAGCGGTGTTGCCTGGCACGAAAAACGACGGTGGCAGCTGAATCACCTCATCCAGCGGTTTGCCGAGCAACGCTTGTTCACTCTGGCGAATATTGAGCATCTCCCTGGCGGCGCGGTTGATGAGTATTAGCTGCTTATCGGCATTCACCGCAAACACACCTTCGTACATGGCCTCCAGTAACGCCTTTTGCTGTAGCACCAACTGGGCGATATCTTTAGGTTCCAGGCCGAACATCTGCTTTTTCAGCGTGCGGGTCAGTAACCAGGAAAAAATAAACAGCAGCAGCAGCAGGGCAAGGCCGTACATTCCGGTGCGCCACAGCAGGCGGGCGTTGATATTGGCGATGTAGGAGGTGAGGTAACCGACGGAGACAATGCCGATTACCTGATGATGGTTATCGAAAATAGGTGCCTTACTGCGTAACGAGACACCGATCCCGCCCTTGCGCACTGTGATTATGGTTTTGCCCTTCAGTACGTCAGCATTGTCGCCGCCGATCATCGGCAGGTTAAGGCGCTCCGGGGATTCTGAGTGGTAAAGATGCTGTTCATGCGCATCGCCAATCACAATATAGCTGGCATCGCTTTCGGCGCGCAGCGGCTGAATCAGTTGTGCGATACCGGGAATATCCCGCTGCTGAACTTTTTCTGCCAGACCGGGAATCAGGGCAATTTCGCTGGCCTGTACCCGCGCACGTTGGCCTAAATCGTGGTGCAACTGGCGGTCGATAAAGTGAAACAGCAATACGCCAAGCAGCGCCAGCAGAAGGCAGGAAAAAGCCACCAGTGAGAGGAACAGCTTTACCTGAAAGGACAATCTAAGTTTCATGTAGTCCGCAGCGGCCAGAGCAGAAAGGGTCATCTGAAAAGCCTATCATGCGAAAATACGAACCGTAATCGAGGGACGACAGAGTTGTGAACTGCCTACATTCTCCGCGAATTTCTGAGACAATAAACGGTATGTCGACGATGCGATCCAACGGTTGTATCCATTGAAAATGCGCATCGTTGACGGTGATTTTTTGGGATCTTCCGGTCTATGACTCTGGGTGTCCGTCGATCGCGGCTTTCAGATCGCGATATTCTTCGCATTGGGTGCCGCAGATAGTCTTAATGGTGGCCAGCTCCGCTTTCGCCAGGTCAGGGCGGCCTTTAACCATCCATGCTTCCCCAAGATATTCGCGCACTTTCGCATAGTGCGGATCAAGGGCAATCGATCGTTGGTAGTAACTTATCCCTTCATCCGTACGCCCTAACTTGCGCGTCGCATAGCCTCGATAGTTCCAGGCTTCACGCGTGTTGGGCTGCTGTAAGGTATCGAGTAAATTGATGGCATCCTGATAATGGCCGGTTTTCGCCAGGTGATACGCATACTGTGTTTTATCCTGATCGTCGATCATGCTGCTTTTTTCGGGCAAACATTTTTGGGTTTTGTTGTCGTAAACCTGACCCTTCGGGCATGTTGGTGTGGTGGTATCGTCATTTCCCATGGCGCTGGCTGCAGCGGAGTAGAGCAGCCCGCCTGAGATCAGGCAAATCAACGGCAGTATTTTCGTCATGGCGTGCATCTTCATGATCCTGTCCTCTCGGTATGAGTGAAGGTTCTTGCATGCTGTAAACCGCGCAGACCATGCTTTACTCATTATCGATGCCTATAAATTGACCTGCCGTTTATTTTTAATACACCGCTGATCCAGCCGATTGTTCTGCGGTATTTAGTAATGTCCTGAGTCGTGTGAACTATAGTAAAGATGGCCGTTATTTCTCATTATTAATAACCGTGAGTGAGGGATGTGCATGAAGAAGATTCTGATGCTGGTCGGGGATTATGCCGAAGATTATGAAACGATGGTGCCTTTCCAGGCTCTGCAAATGCTCGGTCACCGGGTTGATGCCGTCTGTCCGGATAAACAACAAGGCGACTATGTTCAAACCGCCATTCACGATTTTGATGGGGCGCAGACCTACAGTGAGAAACCAGGGCATCGCTTCACCTTGAATGCGAATTTCTCTGATGCACGCGAGGCGGATTATGACGCCTTGTTGATCCCAGGTGGGCGGGCTCCGGAGTATTTGCGTCTGAATCCGGATGTCATTCAACTGGTACAAGACTTTAACTCTGCGGGTAAACCTATCGCCGCTGTGTGTCATGGCCCGCAATTGCTGGCGGCAGCCGGGGTGTTAGAAAATCGGACCTGTAGCGCGTATCCAGCGTGTGCGCCAGAAGTTCGATTGAGCGGTGGGCATTATGCCGATATCGGGATTGACCAGGCGCACGTCGATGGCAATCTGGTTACCGCGCCGGCATGGCCTGCCCATCCTGCCTGGTTGGCTAAATTTGTTGAAGTATTAATGAAGTAACGGGTACTGGCTTTGCAGGTCGGTATAACCCATCCGGCTATACCGACTGCAAAAAATTACCGTTGCATGAGTGCGAATACCCCCCAGCCGAGATATTCCCGGGTAAAGGTGACATGGCGTCCTGGTGACGTCCTCAATTGCTCTCTGACTTCCTGCGTAAAGTCATCGTTTGGGTTCACCTCCAGCCATCGAACTGCCCCCGCATGCCTGGGCAATATCTTTCGTGGCGGGTATTTGACGCCAGTAATAGTAAAAATTCTGGGAATATCCATCACTCTCTCCTTAGCGATTATCTAACTGGGCGCGAACATTGTTTAATCCGGTGGTGTTGATGCGGTAGGGCTGACCATTGACGGATTTGATCAGTTTTTTGGTTCTGAGCTTTTTAAACACCTCAAGCGTGCAGTCGCAGAGCAGCAATCCTTCGCGGCTATAACATTCAACGGATGTGACGCGGCCAGCGCTATCTCGGACGTGCGCAATTCGGCCACCTTTGGCGAGAACGTGTAAGGTACGTTGTTCCTGACGGGATAAATTCATACTGGGAAACCTGTTTAATCATCATGTGCAAAACGTGCAAACACACTGCGGTGTCCGCATTCGATTTCGGCGCATTGATAACCAGTCCGGCCTGATAAGGTCGGCAAACTGATTATCTGATGATGACATTCTCCAGCATCAAAGCCTCGGGTTGAGTTGAAAGGTATTTACATGGTGAATGATAACAGGCAGTCCCTCGAGGGGAACCCTTGTGATGCTAATTTGTGATCTGTAACCGCAGTGCGGCCACATTGTAGATAATGCCAAACACCGCTACCGCCAGCAGGAACAGGGATGAGATAAAAACGCTGTATCTGACAAACCGCGTGGGCATCCAGCGTTTGAAAATCACGATATAAAATGACAGAACGGCAACGTCAAAAATGACCCATACCAGCGTGAGTACCAGCATGCTGGTGGCGAAATTATGTGTAACGGTGATGAACTGTGGAAAGAATGAAACGAAAAACAGAATATCTTTCGGGTTTGACACGCCAATCAGAAAACCGTTGATAAATCCCCCATGAGACGGCTGACGAGAGTCTTCGCGGGCGGCTTGATTTCTGGCCCACAGGCTGCAAAACGCGCTATAGCCGATATACAGCGATCCGGCGAGACCCAGCACACACAGCAGCAGCGGAGAGAGTGATACCACCCCCGCCAGCATCAGCGCAGCAAGCGCGAGCAGTAGCAATGAAGCACCGTTCGTTCCGCATAGCGTCATAAAGGCCTGGCGATAGCCGTACTGTACCGCCGTCGCGGTAATCAGCGCCACAACAGGGCCAGGCGTTAGCAACAGTGTTAGCACTGAGAGGCTGTATACAGCCAGTAAAGCGAGGTTCATATCTGATGATCCTGACGTTATTTCTCATCAGTATTCCGCTTGCGTGTCACATTGAAAAACGAATAAAACTGCGCTCTACTGTGAGTAAAACTCAACATAGAAGCCGATGATGACGCTACCCCCGCTGTATGCCCTGAGAGCTTTTGAAGCTGCTGCCCGTCTGGGGTCCTTTAGTAAAGCGGCTATTCAACTGAACGTCACGCCTGGTGCGGTAAGCCGTCATATCCGCACACTGGAAGCCTGGTTTGGCTGCAAACTGTTTGTTCGTAGCGGCCCCCGTATTGAGATAACGCCTTCAGGACAAGGGCTAGCGCAACAGCTGACGGTCGGGTTTCAAAGTTTAGAACATGCCTGCCATGCTTTCCGTAGCAGCAGTCATGAGCTGAGGTTGAAAGCACCCTCAACGTTGACCATGCGCTGGCTGCTGGATGTGCTGCGTCATTTCCGGGAAGCCCATCCAACGCCGGTGATTGAAATCTCCAGCGTGTGGATGGACACCGACTCCGTCGCATTCAGTCGCGAACCGTATGACTGTGCAATCCTGTTGGGGAATGGTTATTTTGGTGAGGATACGGACAGCCGTTTGCTGTTTCAGGAGTGGCTTATCCCGGTATGCGCGCCTGCGTTGCAGGCTCAGGCGCAAAGTGATATCGCCGTCTGTGAATTGATTCATCCTTCCGCCGATCGCCGCGACTGGCGTCGCTGGCTGCGGCGTACCGGGGCATTTCCTGCGTTGAACCTGGCACGTGGCAAAGTGTTCGATACCCTGGAACAGGGGAGTCTTGCGGCAATGAGCGGGCATGGGGTAGCGGTCGCGGATCTGCTATTAAGCCTGACGGCTATTCAGACCGGGATGCTGGCGTTACCGTTTAAACAGGCGGTCGCGACAGGAGAAGGCTATTACCTCGTCTGGCCAAAAGCGTCAACCCGGCTTCGAAATATTGAGTTGTTGTATCGCTGGTTAAAAGAAGCTGTGCCTGAGGCTGACATGGCAGAACTGCTCTGGCTGGAATAACCCGCCGAACACCATATTGATAACAATTCTCATTATTATTGTTGTGTTGTGCGGGTAATGGTAATGTTGCCACCAGTCGTACGTTGCAAATTCTATTTCCTGTGCAGAAGACAGCATGAACAACACCACCGCCCAGAATACATCCGGACGTTTTACCCGCACCTTCTCCGTCAGTGAGTTTAGGGATTTTGGTGAGCGTTACGGGATCGATTACCGTTTTCCGTTGCTGGCGAAAAAACCGGGTCTTCCGTGTTCCAGTGCTGTGTTGCAAGGGGAAGTCGAGGAGATGATGCTCCCTTGCGGGATGTGCGTCACACACTCTGATGTACAGGTGCTGCAACCGTATGAAACCACCTCCCGGCACAGTAGCCCCTTGTATATGCTGGTGGTGCTGGAAGGTTGCGTGATACTGACGCTCAACGGGCAGGAACATGTGGTACGTTCTGGCATGGCGTTTAGTTCGCCTCTGAGTGAACACCAGGCGATGAGCGCCCGCCACCCTGCAGACTGCAAGCTACGAACGCTATCACTTGGGTTATATCCTGACGGGGCATGGCGCACAGGATTACTCGAATCCCTTATGCGTGAGTGGGAAAGCTGCCAGACGCCAACGCTTATTTGGCAGGTGCCGGGGTTTTTACTCAGCGGATTACAATATGCGCAGCAGGGCTCGCTCAGCCAGGTTTCCCGCCAGTTGATGCTGGAAGGGCTGATTTTACAATTATTTGGTCACGGTCTCAGTGTTTGTCAGGTAGAGAGCGGTACATGCCTCGCTGCCAGTGGCGAGCAGCAACGGCTGGAAAGTGTGCGTCGCCTGTTGGAGCAAACCCCTGAAAATGACTACACGCTTAACGAGCTGGCGCAGCGCGCAGCGATGAGCCCCAGCAGTTTGCGCAGTAAATTTCGCATGGCCTATGGCTGCTCGGTGTTTGACTACCTGCGTGACTGCCGCCTGGAGCGCGCGCGTGGCTATTTGTTGGAAGGGTATAGCGTACAGCAAGCGGCATGGATGTCTGGCTACCAGCACGCCACCAACTTTTCTACAGCCTTTCGTCGTCGCTATGGCTTCCCGCCTGGTGATGTTCTCAAACTTTGCTAATCCATTTTCCCGTTTTATGCGCGTGGCAGATTAATAATTTGGCGTTGCGCATACGCAACCTGGCATTCGGCATAGCGACTCCTGATACAAAAATGGCAATAATTCTCATTTACAATTAGATATGCCTTGGGAGATGTTCATGTTCGCGAAGACTCGGTTGGCGCTGCTGGTAGGATGGGTGACCGGCAGTGTGGCTTTTCCTCTGCTGGCGCAGGAAACACCAAAAAACGATACGGTGGTTGTCACCTCGCAAATGCAAAGTGGGGCAACCAAGCTTGCCACACCGGATATCGAAACGCCGCAATCGGTCTCTATCGTTACCCGTGAACAATTTGAAGAGCAAGGTGCAACCAGCGTGCGGCAGGCTGTTAGCTACACGCCTGGGGTGTACAGTAACCAGATTGGTGCCTCCAACCGCTTTGACTACATTGTGCTGCGCGGTTTCTCCGATGGTAGTCTGGACAACGTCTATCTCGACGGCCTGAAAATGATGGGCGACACTAACTCGCACAGTTCGCTGGTGGTCGATCCGTGGTTTCTCGACAATATTGAAGTGGTGCGCGGCCCGGCTTCCGTGCTGTACGGCCGATCTTCTCCGGGCGGGATCGTGGCGCTGACATCGCGTAAACCGTCGTTTGATGCGGGCGGAGAAGTGAAACTGTTTGCCGGAAACAACAATCAGCGAGGCGCCGCGTTTGATGTCACCGGGGCGCTGGACGATAACGACCGCGTGGCGGCGCGCCTGAGTGGCATGACGCGCTATGCTGATTCGCAGTTTGGCCCGTTGAAAGAAGAGCGCTACGCGCTGATGCCCAGTCTGACCTGGCGCATCACCGATCAGACGCGTCTTGACCTGATGGCCTATCTGCACCGTGACCCGGAAGGTGGCAGCCACTCTGGCCTGCCGTATGACGGCACCGTTGTGCCACACTATGGGCAGAAGATCGCCAACACCTTCTACGAAGGCGAGGACGAATACGACAAATACGATCGCCGTGAAAATATGGTCGGCTACAACATTGAGCACATGTTTGATAGCGGCTGGTCGGTGCGGCAAAAGTTACGCTATTTGCATACCGACGTTGAACTGAACCAGGTGTATGCGGCGGGCTGGTTGAATGAAACAGAGCTTAATCGCGGTTATTCCGGCTCAGACGAAAAAATGTCGGCGATTACCCTGGATAATCAACTGGATGGTAGTTTTGATACCTGGCAGGTCAATCACCGCTTGCTGGTGGGCATCGATTATCAGGATCGCAGTAACAATACTACCGGCTATTACGGGGCATTTCCGCCGATCGATGCGTTTAACCCGGTGTACGGGGCGAAGCCGGATTACATCAATATGTATGCACGCGAGAAGCACAAGTTGCGCCAGACGGGCTACTATTTGCAGGATCAGATGTCATGGGATCGCTGGCGTATAACGCTCGGTGGCCGCTACGATCAGGTGAGCATATCGAATATTGATAAGCAAAACGGCACTCGCAGCGATCTGGACAAAAATAACTTCAGCAGTCGCGCTGCTCTGCTTTATTTGTTCGATAACGGTGTTGCGCCGTACATCAGCTATTCCACCGCCTTTACGCCAACCAGTTTTGCTGATGAGAACGGTAACCTGTTGGAACCGATGAAAGGCAAGCAGTGGGAAGCCGGGCTGAAATATGAACCGGAAGGGTTGAATAGCCAGTTTAGCGCGTCGGTGTTCCGCATTAATCAGACCAATATTGCCACCAAAGAAGAGCCGACCGATCCGTACCGTTCGATTGGCGAAATTGAATCTGAAGGGGTGGAGCTGGAAGCTATTAGCCAACTGACGGACAGTTTCCGTTTGCAGGCGGCGTATACCTACACCGATATTCGCTATAAGAAAAGTAGCCCGGAAGAACAGGGTAAGCGTGCCGTTTATGCACCGCGCAATCAGGCCAGCACCTGGTTAAGCTACGATGTGAAAAGTGGCTCACTGGAGGGGCTGACGTTGGGCTCAGGCGTGCGCTACGTTAATGGTATTACCAGCGATCGCCAGAATACTCACACCCTGCCATCGTATACGCTGGTGGATCTGGCGGTGGGTTATGACTTAACGAACATCGGTATAAAAGGACTGAGTGCGCAGCTCAACGTTAACAACCTGACCGATAAACGCTATGTCGCGGCCTGCAACTCGCTTTCTTATTGTTACTTTGGCGCAGAACGCAGCATTGTTGGCAGCGTATCCTGGAAATTCTGAGTCTCTCTTTTTAGCCGGATGCGGCGCTGGCGCCTTATCCGGCCTACAGCAGCGTGTAAATTGTAGGCCTGATAAGCACAGCGTATCAGGCATAGTGAGTGCGGCTATTTTGTAAAACCGTTTTGCATACAAATCTGCGCGCTGGTTCTCAGGGTGAAGGCTAACTTGTCAGGATACTGACTGTAATAGTTATGTTCTTCTTCCAGCCCTTTTGCCTGCGCCAGACGTACTGTCTCCAACGAACAGGTTCGGTAGATCAAATCTTTATTCATATTACTCTGCTTCTCGTGCTGTTTATCTGCAGACAGCGCCAGCCAGCGTTCTGAAAGCGTATAATCGTAGACTACCCGATTATCTTTCGCCTGAACGTTCTCAATGGTAATGAATTCGTCAATTTTCAGTCTTGGCTGCCCGCGCATTTTTTTCTTATCTTCTGTAGCGGCATATTGCGCCAGCGCATTAATATCCATGCCGGCTATTTTTTGCTTATAGACTTCAACGTAAGCCGCAGGCTGCTGATAATGCTGAGCATAGGTATTTCTTAATTCCCCGTCACTCATTGAACAGCCAGCTAAAAATAAAGGTAATAGCAGCGTCAGTTTTGTTTTAGTCATAATGTTATCCCATGCATTATTGTGGTCCCCAGTCGCCCATAACAAAATAAACGTCATCGTATTACAGGTGATCTTTAGGGTTGTATAAACGGGGCGGCGACAGCACAAGTGCAATTATCTTAAAATGGTGGAGTAAGCGGGAAACCCTGCCAGAATTGGCAGGGTTAATGGATGAAGAAGATCAGAATTCCATTTTCACCGTGAACTGCACTTCTCGTGGGTCACCAATCTGATTACCCAGATTATTGGTGGCAATGGATGAGGTGTAATAGGTCTTATCAAACAGGTTTTTCACATTGAGCTGCAAGGTGACCGGATACTGCAGCTTCATTTTATAAGCAGCAAAGGCATCGGCGACAAAATAGCCCGGCAGATAATAGTCTGCGCCATTGGTTGCGGAACGGCGACTCACTCCATGACCCCCACCGCCAATCGTCAGGGTATTACCCATAAAGGCATTCTGAATATCGTAGGTGAGGAATAATGAGCCGGTATGCTTCGGTACATTAGGCAGCGGCTTACCTTTGTAATCAGGATCTTCCGTCACTTTCGCGGCGGTATAACCGTAGCTGGCGATGATATTGGTGTTGGTGGTCAACGAACCGGCGACATCCACTTCCACGCCTTGTGAACGCACGCGACCCGCCGTTTTCGCCACGGTTTCGCCATTGATCATTTCGTTGTACAGCACATTGCGTTTATCAATATCAAACAGAGCAATATTGGCGGTGATACCGTCAAAGATATCGAATTTTGCCCCCACTTCATACGCTGTTGAGGTTTCAGGTGGCAGTTCGCCAATATAACTGGCAATAGAATATTGCGGCATGAAGGATCGCGACACGTTACCGAACAGCGATACGGACGGCGTCAGTTTGTAAACCATACCGAATTTGGGCACCCACTGTTGGTCGGTACTGTCGGTATTGACGTTGAACGGACGGCCTTTGCCAGCGTATTCGGTGTAGTACTGATAACGCATCCCGGCGACGGCGATCCATTTATCGGTCAGGTACAGCGCGTCCTGCACATACGCAGAATAGCTCTCTTGTTGAATGGTCTGATCGCTATCAGCGGCAGAAACGTTAGTACATTTACCCAACGTACCGTAGACAGGATTATAAATATTGAACCCTTTTACGTTCTTACAGCGGATCATGTCGGTGCGTAGCAGATCGTAGTTCTCATAAGAGACACCGGTGAGGATCTCGTTATAAAAGCCAGCGATATCGACGTTGCCCTGCAAATCGGCACGCGTGGCGTGCATGCGCTGGGTGGAGCCTTGAGTGGCATCTACACGGCGGGTCAGATTTCCGGTGGCAGAATCATAAGCCATCACGCGAGCCTGATTATCGCTGTATTTATCCTGGCTAAAGCTGTAATCGAATTTCGCTGTCCATTCACTGTTGAAACGGTATTCGGCATTCAACTGCGCCAGATCTGATTCGCCATCGGTGATATTAAACGGCTCATCAAAACGGGTTTTGCTATCCACATTCACCGCGTGTTTGGTGTTGAGATCGAAAATGGTGCCGCGATCGAACGGGGCTTTATAGTCGCGATGTGAGTAGAGCACGTTGACGGTGGCGTTGTCGCCAAACCAGGTCAGGGACGGGGAGATGAAAGTGCTCTGATTCGTGCCGAAGTTACGCCAGTAATCCTCATGCTGATATTCGCCGATCAGGCGATAGGCCAACTGCGTGCCTTCAATCGGCCCGGTCACGTCAAACTGCCCTGTGCCGCCGCCAAAGCTGCTGGAGGTTGCTGAAATCGACCCGCCAAACTGCGTTTCCGGACGTTTGGTGACGACATTAATCAGCCCGCCGGGATCGAGAATCCCGTACAGGGTTGAGGCCGGGCCTTTCAGCACTTCCACGCGTGAGGTGGCGGCGTTAAAGCTGCGCGGCAACACGGTTTTCAGACCGTTGGTCATCACCGAGCCGTCACGGTTTGCGCCGAAGCCGCGGCGGACAAACGCATCCTGTGTGCCACCTAATGTGTTGGTTTGCACAACGTTACTGACGTTATACAGCGCTTCGTCCAGCGTCGTGACATGCTGATCTTCCAGAACTTTATCGCTGACAGTGTTCACCACTTGTGGAATATCCAACAATGGCATGGATGTCAGCGTCGCGGTGGACGAGCTCAGCGGTTGGTAACCCGATGTTACGGCCTGATCGGCAGAAGACGCATCTGCCCGAACAGTGATGGTATCTTCCCCTTTAGGCGGAGTTGTCTCTTTCTCCGCTGCTAATACCGTAGATGTTGTTGTCATGCCCAGAAAGAGAGCAGAGCACAATGCCCGCCCTTTCATCCCCGAAAAGTAAGTCGTTAACTCAGCCATTATTTTATTTATTCCGCAAAAGACCCTGCCAAAAATGGGCAGGGAAACAGGTTGATTCAATTCATTGCCCGGCTTGCCAGCCCTGCATTTATCCATCTGTAAACCAGCGTTACTGGCGTCAGATGTGTAATTGAGAATCATTCAATCATGGGCGTTTGTAGTAGTAAATGTAAAAATGAAAAAGAAACTACAGGCGATTCACCGCAATTTAACCGTCTTTTTTTTGAGGGTATTTAATTTTCAATACATTGAAAAAGAATGATTTTTATTGATTTTTCAGCGGTTTTTATTTGTGCTTTAGTTGTTGGTTACAAGTGATGTAACTACAGGGTGTAATTGCTTGACTACTACAGTGCAAGCCAGCAAGATCACAAAGAGAATGAGTTTTATTTTTATTTAGAGAGTTACGCATGCAGGCTTTGCCATGCGGCGGCGCAGGAGTGAACATGCCACAGCATGTGGAAAATACCGCCCACAGAACGGGCATTGAACTACAACAGCTTTCTGCGGGTTATCGCCATAACACCATTGTCCACGATATCTGTCTTACTATCCCACAAGGCAAAATGACGGTGCTGGTAGGGGCGAACGGCTCGGGTAAATCAACGTTGTTAAGCACAATCGCCCGTATGTTGAAACTGCACGGTGGCAGCGTATTACTGGATGGCAAAGCCATTCATCAGCAGCCCACCAAAGCGGTTTCACGCCAGCTCGGGATCCTGCCGCAATCCCCATTGGTGCCCGAAGGACTCACCGTTTTCGAACTGGTATCGCGCGGGCGTTTTCCCTGGCAGAACATGCTTTCGCAATGGACGGACGATGACGAGCGCGCCGTGGAGCAGGCACTCCAGTTGACCGGAACTGCTGATTTTGCGCATTTACCGGTAGAGAGCCTTTCCGGTGGGCAACGTCAGCGCTGCTGGATTGCGATGGCGCTGGCACAGCAAACGCCGGTCATCTTGTTGGATGAGCCGACTACGTTTCTCGATCTGCGCTATCAGGTAGAGATCCTCGAACTGCTGCATTCACTGACTCGCCATCATGGCCGTACAGTGGTTGTGGTCCTGCATGACCTGAATTTTGCCGTGAATTACGGGGACATGCTGGTGTTCCTCAAGCAGGGGACGTTGCAGGGCGTCGTGCATGATGGCGAAAACTGCACGCCCGAGTTGATTAAGCATGTATTTGACGTCGACGTGCAGATGTCTGTGAATCCTCTCACCGGCAAACCGTTCTTTATGCCGTTCCGCGCGCCGGGCGGGCAAGCGCAATGACGGTCATGGCAACCACACAGGCTCGTCGCCGTGGCCGGTTTATGCTGGCGCTCCCCATGTTAACGCTGCTGTTGTGTGTTTTGGCGGTGGTGCACCTGGGTGTTGGCGCACGCACTATCAGCCCGCAGACCGTCGTACAGGCGCTGTTCCACTTTGACGCGAAAAATTTTGACCACCGGATTATTGTCTCCTTACGTCTGCTGCGTATGACGGCGGCGATGCTGGTCGGCGCGGCGTTAGGTGTTGCGGGTGTGCTGTTGCAGGCATTGATTCGTAATCCGCTGGGAGAGCCGCATATTCTGGGACTGAATGCCGGTGCGGCGTTTGTCGTTGTGTTGTGTGCCGCGCTTGGCGTGACGGGGGCAAGCCAGCCATTGCTGGCGGCAGGCGGTGCTGCGGCACTCTTTTCGTTGGTGATGGCGCTTTCATCTGCCGGGCGCGGTGGCTTAACGCCGCTGAAGGTCACGTTGTGCGGCGTGGCGTTGTCGGCCATGGTGTCATCGCTGACTGCGGCGATCCTGATTCTGGATGAACAAACCCTATTGGCAATGCGCACCTGGCTGGTGGGGGATCTCGCGGGTCTGAGTTGGGAAAGTGTCAAAAGCGCCGTTCCCCCGTCGCTTGCCGGTATGGTGCTGGCGCTCGCTATCGCGCCGGGCCTGAATATTCTGGCCCTCGGCGACCGTATGGCCTGTGGGTTAGGGGTGAACATTCTGCGCATACGCGTGCTGGCGATGATCGCCATTGCGCTGCTGTGCGGTGCGGCAGTCTCCGTCGTGGGGCCGCTGGGGTTTATCGGCCTGTTAGTACCTAACGTTATCCGCCGTCTGGTAACAGACGATATTCGTCAGATGCTACCGACGTCGGCATTGCTGGGTGCGGCGCTGCTGCTGCTGGCGGATATTGCCGCCCGCACGGTGCTGGCTCCGCAGGAGCTGGCTACAGGGATCATGACCGCCCTGGTGGGTGCTCCGGCGTTTATTTTCATTGCGTCGAGGTTTTTGAAATGAACGATATGCTGCAGCGTGCAGGGCTTCGTGCATGGCGGGTGGGGGGATTTTCTCGTGTCATTCGTCCCAAAACCGTGCTGTACAGCCTCGGCCTGACGGTGCTGGCCATCGCATTACTGCTGTTCGGCGTGATGCAGGGTTCGCTCCCGGTTCCGGCTTCCGCTATCGGACGGGCGTTGTTTGATCCTCAGGTGTTGACGGCTCAGCAACAGTATGTCGTTTGGGATGTTCGACTGCCGCGACTGCTGATGGCGCTTCAGTGCGGGGCGATGCTCGGATTGGCCGGGGCGGCAATGCAATCGATCACCCGCAACGGGTTGGCCGATCCCGGGCTTATCGGTGTCAAAGAAGGAAGTTGCGTGGTGGTGCTGGCCCTGGTGCTGCTTTTCCCGTCCGCTAGTCTGGTCTGGCGGCCCCTGGCGGGAATAGCCGGCGGCGCACTGGTCGCCACACTGGTGATGCTGCTGGCCCGTGATTTCTCCCGGCCTCGCTTCGTGTTGATAGGCATTGGTGTGTCATGGTTCTTTGCAGCGGGAATGGGCGTATTTATGACCACCGCCGATGTCCGTGACGTACAGACTGCGCTGGTCTGGCTGACGGGCAGCCTTCATGCCGCCACCTGGCCACTGCTGCTGGTGGCGCTGGTCTGGACGTTGCCTGCGGCCATTATCTTATTTGCCACGGCGCGAGCTTCGGATGTGGCGCTGCTTGGCAATGCGACGGCAACGGGGCTGGGTGTACATCTACCCCGACTGGCGTTGTTGCGTTTTCTCGCGCCGGTTGTACTCACCGCCGCCAGTGTTGCCTGTGTGGGTAGCCTCGGTTTTGTCGGGTTGATGGCGCCACACATGGCACGATTCTGGCTGCGTGGCGGACAAACAGCGCTGCTGTGGGGCAGTGCGTTGATCGGTGCGTTGCTGGTGCTGGTGACCGATACCGTGGGTCGTCTGGCGTTTGCACCACTGCAAATCCCAGCCGGGATCGTCATTGCCCTGGTCGGTGGACCGTTCTTTTTACTGTTGCTCTGGCGTCGCCGGGATCGTTTGTAATTGTTAAGAGGGTATATGCGCTTAATCTTTTCATTGCTGCTGCTGGTCGGCTGCACCGTCCAGGCGGCGGGGCCTGTTCAGTCATTTACTGACGATCTCGGGCGGGTGGTGAACGTACCGCTACATCCGCAGCGCATTGTGTCATTGCACGATCTCGACATCACTATTCCGCTGATCGAGCTGGGCGTGCCTCCGGTGGCCAGTCACGGCCGAACGCGCCCGGATGGCAGCCATTTTTTACGCTCCGGCGTGCTGCTGACCGGCGTGGATTTTGATAATTCGAACATGACGTATATCGGTACGGCAGACATTGATATTGAAGCTATTGTCGCCGCGAAACCGGATTTAATTATCACCGAACCCAGCCGTAACACGCCGATTGAGCAACTGGAAAAAATAGCGCCGACGGTCAGTATCGACCATCTCGATGGCGGTGCACCGGAGATCTACCGCAAGCTGGCGCAACTGACAGGTACGCAGAACCGGCTGGCATTGCTGGAACGGCGCTACCGTGAAGAAATTGCCCAGCTCAAGCGGACGGTCGATACGCAGCACATCTCTGTGGCGGTAATACAGGCCAATCAGGGCAAAATTAATGCGTTGCACACCTATCATTCCCTGGGGCGAGTGTTACGCGATGCTGGCTTCACCTTCCCGAAGCTTATTGACAGCATTCCGCCGGGTGGGCGCATTGATGTCAGTGCGGAACGTCTGCCTGAACTGGATGCAGATTTTGTCTTCGCGACCTGGCGTGGCGATACCGGCGGTAAACCGCAGGATGAAATCGCGGCGATGGATGCGGTGATGCCTGGCTGGTGTGAGTTCCTGACCGCCTGCCAGCGCGGACATTACGTTTTACTCTCCCGTGAAGAGGCGATATCCAATTCCTATGCCTCGCTGAGCCTGATGGTGGCGCAGGTGCAAACGCACATCGCCGGACGATGGCTACCGGAGGCTAAATAATCATGCTGACGGCGAAAAAAGCCAAAAATCGTATTGATGTCTATGGTGACCGTTTTCGCGCCAGGGCGCATTTACTCTCGCCACGTATGCAGGCCGTGACGCGTTATATCAACGAGAACCGCGAAGTGGTGCTGGAGTTTACGGCGATCGAAATCGCAGCCGCCACTCAAACCTCTGATGCGACGGTGGTCAGGGCAATTCAGGCGCTGGGGTTTGCCGGGTTGCGCGATTTAAAGCAGACCATTGAACACTGGTTTGGTCCTGGCGTGACCTCAGAAGAGAAGATGACCACCACGGTGAATACGCTCTCTTGCGATGTGAACTCCAGTATTGATTTTGTCTTGCAGGGCCATCAGCGCACCTGTGAAGCCCTTTCTACACCGCAAAACCGCTATGCAATTGCGCAGGCGGTGGCATTATTGGTAGAAGCCCGTCAGGTGGGGATTTTTGGTATTGGCGCATCCGGCGTATTGGCGGATTATACCGCGCGTCTGCTTAGCCGTATTGGCCTGCCTGCGGTAGCGTTTAATCGCACCGGGATTAACCTCGCGGAGCAACTGATCGCATTGCAGCGGGGAGATGTGCTGATCATGATGGCGCAAAAATCACCGCACCGGGAAGGGCTGACGACCATTCGTGAGGCCAGGCGGTTGGGTGTCCCGGTTATTTTACTGACGAACGCGCTGGACTCCCGTTTTAGTAAAGAAGCAGATGTGGTGATTAACGTGCCACGTGGCGGCGAGAATGGGAAAATGCCGCTTCACGGTACGGTACTGGTGTGTCTGGAAATGATCGTGCTGTCTGTCGCGTCTACCGCGCCGCAGCGGTCCATTAAATCTGTGAAGCGGATTAACGAACTGTATCGGGGTATTGGTAAATCCGGGGCGAAGAAGTAAGCCGGTGATACCCGATGTGCAGGCCGGGTAGGGTGTCGTCACCACCCGGCATAAAGGCAGACAGATCAAACCATTAATGGCCGATCATTCTGGCCTTCGGGATCAACTGGAAATACATATGATCCGGCACCGGCGTTTGCCAGACGTTGGCGTACACCGCATAGCCTACGGCGGCAAACAAAATACCGAGCAGCAGTAGCGTCATTGTCCACCCTGATAACCTACCTTGTCGCCACCATGGTTTCGGCGCTGCGCTGTGCCCTGATTGTGCGCCAGGCGGTGTTTTCAGTGACAGGGTCAGCGTCGAGGCTACCGGACAGGATTCCACACAGGTCATACATCCCGTGCACTCAACGGTGCGTACCTGAATTAAGCGATCGACCGGAATATTCGACGGGCAGTTCTTTGCGCATTTGCCGCAATCGATACAGCTGTCGGCATTGCGGCGGATCTTAAACGGCGAAAGCAAAGAGAACAGACCAAGCAGTGCGCCATAAGGGCACAGATAACGGCACCACGCATTGCGAATAAACAGGCTCATAATGCTGATAACCGCCACCACGATGAGCGTTGTCGTGCCGATATGACGAAAGAAATCGAGCATCTTAACGTCAATAATCATGCCGTAAGCTGACATCAGAAAATACTGAATCCCCTGTGCTGGCATCGACAGGGCGATATACAGAAAGAAGCTCAGCAGCAGATATTTCAGGCTCAGCAAAGGGAGATCCAGCCAGCGAGGCAGGGTGAAGTTGCGACCCACTATTTTTTTGCCCAGATTACCTATCAGCTCAGACAGCGTCCCCACCGGGCACAACCACGAGCAGAACGCTTTTTTTAACAGCAAACTCATCAGGATAAAGGCAACCAGCAGCAGCATGGAAGCGGCGTGAATGGGGGGAAGAAAACCGGTTTCCAGTGTGTATCTGATATTCATCAGACCGGCAATGGGAAGCCATCCCTCAATACCGCCGGGTCTTGGGATATAAACGCTGGTACCGGCTGTTTCGAAATAGCGAACCCAATACCAGAACGTCACGCCAATATAGATATTGATGGCCAACAGGAGAAACTGGGTGGCTTTTCTCCAGCTACTGGCATTGCGCCAGTCATTCCACGGCAGTTTCCCTCCGACGGTTCCAGGGCGGCGCTGCCAGCGCGTTTTCTTCTTCCCGCTCATGATCTCTTATTATCCCTCATATTTCCCCCTGCATTCAGGAAGACTCATCACCGGGATATGCTACCGCTATAAAGATATAGTGTATTTGATTTGCATCTTATTAATCGGCTGCCATTTCTATCACGCTAATGGGCATGTATAAAAATAACAGCACGATATTTATCACAGGTCAGATAAATACCCTGAATGGGGTATTTATTTATCTGTGGGGGACGACAGTCATTCCTGGTACGTTTCTACGCGGTTACGGCCATGGCTTTTCGCCAGATAGAGCGCGCGATCGGCTTTATCAACCAGTTGTTTGTAGTCGGGGTGATAGTCATATTCGGCAACGCCGATACTGACAGTAATAGAGAAGGATTCAGTCACGGACGCGGCGATACGCAGCTCGGCAATTTTCTTGCGCAGCGTTTCCAGAATAATCGAGGCCTGCGATTCGTCTGATTCGACCAGCAGGATCATAAACTCTTCACCACCATAGCGGAATACGTAATCGCTGCTGCGGATGTGCTCATAAATAACGGCCGCGACGTTTTTCAGCGTCATATCGCCAGTGTTATGTCCGTAGCTGTCGTTGATCTGCTTAAAATAATCAATGTCCAGCATTGCCAGGGTAAAGGGTTTTCGTGAATGTAACGCCAGCGAGATTTCACGGCGCATAATCGTCGGAATAAAGCGGCGATTAAGCAGCTGGGTCAGCGAATCTTTGCCATTTTCCTGTTTGACCAGCGCTTCAAACATTGAGGCGAGGAGAAAATGGATTTTGGCCGAGAGCTGTCGGACATCCTGCAATAAGCTCATCCGTTCGGCTTCGCCAGGCTGATGCTGATTCGAGAGCGTCTGTGTCAGACGGTTATCGATTTCAGCGATCACGGATTCCATTTCTGCCAGCAGATTACCGCTGCCAAGAATGTGTTTTCCCTTATGGGAGAACCACATACCAAAATCAGAGTCTGCCAGGAACACCAGATCACCGGACGGTAATCCGGTCGCAATGTTGTAGATAAACTGATTTTCCCAATCGGTAAACGAACGGATTTGCCGTTCGCGCTCGACGTTGACGTCGTCGTAAATGGTCTGCAGCCGATACTGCTCCTGCGTGTGCATCGAGTTTTGATAGCTCGGGGAGTAGGAAACGGTCATGGCCTCCAGTGCGGTGTCCATCGCCAGGCTGCTGAAACAGATAGCATCGCTCAACAGGCTGACAGAGTAGTCTGCCTTACTTTTCAGCAACTGATACAGCTCTTCTTTTAGCTTACGCGCCCCGCGGTTAACCAGATCGATAGGCAGGCCGATACGGGCGTGTACCACACCTATTTCACGCTGTTTTGCCAGCAAGAGCGGGGGGTCTTCATATGCGCTGCCGAGCACGCTGCGCAACCAGTCAAACATACTGCCGCTCAGGCGCGTACTGACCTGCTCGGTATTCAGAAACAACGCGCTCTCCGCGTGAGAGAGCATGTAGTCATAAAAAACGGTCACTAAATGGCGGATCTCATCGTCGCTTAACCCTGTGAGGATCGTATGAACTTCAGGGGATGTCTGGCGTATTAGCGCCCGCCATTCTGTAAGGAGTAATGTGTCGTTTACGGGATCAACCTGTTCCATCTCACAGCCACTCAAATGTGATTGAAAAATTCAGGCGGTATTACGGACAATTACCTCACGATGGTCAAGTGAAACTCTCTTTACGCATTAACGATGGCGAATACCTTCATAAATCAGCCTTAAGGCGAAGACGCCGATGATGGCACCAATCACCCGGCTGGCAACGCGCTGAATACGACCATATGCACGACGCACCGCAGGAAGAGAAAACGCCTGGCTGAGAAAAATACGCCAAATAACAGAAGAAAGCACAATGCCTGCCCATGCCATCAGCCTGGCCCAGGTTGGGGTTTCTGCGCTTAAGGTGACCGAGAAAATACTAATAAAAAACAGTACGGTTTGCGGATTGGATAAATCCGTTAACAGCCCGCGACGAAAGAATACGTACCAGGGGGCGGAGATTGGTTGCTGTAAGGTGGGCATTTGCGGTGTGGCCTGATGGCGTATGCTATTCCAGGCAAACCACAGTAAGTAGGCACCGCCGACGATTTTTATCAGTGAGAATATCTCTTCACATTGGGTGATAAGCGTCGCCATACCAAACAGGCCAAGCGCGGAGTAGAACGCATCGCCCAAGGCAACGCCCAGACCGGTCATTACACCCGCGCGTCGTCCCGACGCCAGGCTGGTTTGCACCACCACGAACAGGTTTGCTCCGGGGTTGAAAAAGGTTAAAACAAACAGGCTAACGGTGAGCACGACGGCGTGCAGAGGTTCCATAGACAACGATTCCATCAGTGAGAAAATGAATGTTTACCCGCAGGTCATTTAAGAATCTGCACCTACTATAGTTTTAGTGCAATCAATATTCTGAGTATTCACTCACAGTGCACCATCAAACGCAGTTAATTTCTCAATGTCATCATTAACACTATTTGTGTCACCGGAATCGTTGGATAACGCGGCAGCGCTGGATCGCCTGTTGTAGCTACGGCGCAAGATTTCTTTATATTTCCGTTGGCTCTGGATCTTTTAATCAGGCTGAACTACTTATTAATCATCCTTGACTCGCATGATGGATGTTCAGGGGTCGATGATGGCATATATAACAAAACCTGGAGCTTTGATATGAAAACTGGATATAAAGTACTTATTGGTGCGTTAGCTTTAGTTTTTTCCAACGCCTATGCTGCGGAATTTATGACAAAACTTGAGTTTGAAAAGGTTGAGTCGCAGTACACAAAAATCGGTGATATTTCAACGAGTAATGAAGTTTCTGTTGCAGATGCTAAAGAAGAGCTGCTGAAGAAAGCCGAAGAGAAAGGCGCTGATGTGGTGGTATTAACCTCCGGCCAAACGGATAACAAAATCCATGGCACAGCTAATATTTACAAGAAAAAATAATGCGCTGCATTGAAAGATAAAATACCCGCCAGCCTCTGTACTGGCGGGTTATTCTTTTAACCTGCGCCAAAACGTGGTTCGGCTGATACCGAGATATCGTGCCGCCGCTGTTTTATCGCCGTTGAATTGTGCCAGCACCTGTTGTGGTGTCAGTGATGATGATATCTGGGGTATTTCGGCGACAGTCGCCAGCTCGGGCAATAATTGCTGCAAGAAATGGACGTTAAGTTCTGGTTGTGGCTCAACGCTTAAAAATAATGCCAGACGCTCCATCATATTGCGTAGCTCACGAATATTCCCCGGCCAGCCGTAATTCAGCAGCATATGTTGGCTGAGCCCCAGTCCTTTACGCACAGGCTCAGAAAACGGCACATCTAATTCCGCCAGTGACTGTTTTAAAAAGCCTTCCGCCAGCGGTAAAACATCGGGTAGCCGTTCGCGTAGCGGGGGGAGTTTGAGGCGCAGAATGCTCAGGCGATAAAACAGATCGGTACGAAACTCGCCTTGTTTCATCTCTTGTTCCAGGTTGCAGTGCGTGGCGCTAATCACCCGTACCTCTACCGGAATCGGTTGATGTCCACCTACCCGGGTGACCTCTTTTTCTTCCAGTACGCGCAACAGCCGGGTTTGTAACGGCAACGGCATTTCACCTATCTCATCAAGAAACAGTGTTCCGCCGTGGGCGATTTCAAACAGACCCGCGCGTCCGCCCCGCCGTGAGCCGGTAAAAGCACCATCCTCATAGCCGAACAACTCCGCTTCCAGTAAGGATTCGGTGATTGCCCCGCAGTTGACGGCAACAAACGGTGGTGAGGGTTTACCGCGTCGATTCTCCTGACGGGTGAAATATTCACGATGAATGGCCTGCGCCGCCAGCTCTTTCCCCGTCCCCGTTTCGCCCTGAATCAGCACCGGTGCGCGAGAACGGGCATAGAGCATTATGGTGTGCCGTACCTGTTCCATCTGAGCAGAGTGGCCGCGCATATCTCCCAGTGCATAGCGGGTGCGCAGCGTATCGCCAGACGCGTATTGACCATTTCGCCGTAGCGTCAGGCGCGTCATATCCAGCGCATCGACAAAGGCCTGGCGCACGGTAGCAGCTGAATAGATAAAGATGCCGGTCATACCGGCTTCTTCCGCCAGATCGGTAATGAGTCCCGCCCCGACCACTGCCTGCGTGCCGTTGGCCTTCAGCTCGTTGATTTGTCCTCGGGCATCTTCTTCGGTGATATAGCTACGCTGTTCAAGCTGTAAATTGAAGGTCTTTTGAAAGGCGAGAAGCGCAGGAATGGTTTCCTGATAGGTAATGACGCCAATCGATGACGTGAGTTTTCCCGCTTTCGCCAATGCCTGTAGCACATCGAAGCCGCTGGGTTTAATCAGGATCACTGGAATTGATAAGCGGCTTTTCAGATAGGCACCGTTGGAGCCCGCCGCAATGATCGCATCACATCGCTCGGTCGCCAGCTTCTTGCGGATATAGGTGACCGCTTTTTCAAAACCGAGCTGGATAGGGGTGATGGTCGCTAGGTGGTCGAACTCCAGGCTGATGTCGCGGAACAGTTCAAACAGACGCGTAACGGAGACCGTCCAGATAACCGGTTTGTCGTCATTCATCCGCGGCGGAAGATGCGTATCAGCCATAACCAACTCAAAAAGTAAGGAACCGAATATTGGGTTTAGTTGTGTTTCATAAATGTTGCAATGAAACGTTCATCTCGGTTTCATGAAACGATAGCTGACACGCTTTTGTACATAAAAAATGCAGATTTTAAATGTAATTCTTTGTTTTAAAAATGAAAAATAGAATTTGAGCAAAAATTCAGGTCTTTGGCATACCCCTTGCTTTAGGTTAATCAACGAACGATAACAAGTTGATAACAAGAGGACGGGATATGTCTCTACACTCCCCAGGGCAGGCGTTCCGCGCTGCGCTCACCAAAGAAAATCCATTACAAATCGTGGGTACCATTAACGCCAACCATGCGCTCCTGGCCCAACGCGCCGGATACCAGGCAATTTACCTGTCAGGCGGCGGCGTGGCGGCCGGCTCATTGGGATTGCCCGACCTCGGCATCTCTACGCTGGATGATGTGCTGACCGATATCCGCCGTATCACCGACGTTTGCCCGCTACCGCTGCTGGTGGACGCCGATATCGGGTTTGGATCGTCGGCATTTAACGTGGCGCGAACCGTGAAGTCGATTGCCAAAGCCGGTGCTGCTGCGCTGCACATTGAAGATCAGATTGGCGCTAAGCGCTGTGGCCATCGTCCGAACAAGGCGATCGTCTCGAAAGAAGAGATGGTCGACAGGATCCGCGCCGCCGTGGATGCGCGCACCGATCCCAACTTTGTCATCATGGCGCGTACCGATGCGCTGGCGGTGGAAGGGTTAGAGGCGGCTATCGATCGTGCGCAGGCGTATGTCGAAGCGGGCGCTGACATGCTGTTCCCGGAAGCGATCACCGAGCTGTCTATGTACCGCCAGTTTGCAGACGCGGTGCAGGTGCCGATCCTCGCTAACATTACCGAATTTGGTGCGACACCGCTGTTCACCACCGATGAGCTGCGCAGTGCAAATGTGGCGATGGCGCTCTATCCGCTGTCTGCTTTCCGTGCCATGAACCGCGCCGCTGAACGGGTATACAACGTGCTGCGCCAGGAAGGTACGCAAAAGAGCGTGATCGACATTATGCAGACGCGTAACGAGCTGTACGAAAGCATCAACTACTACCAGTTCGAAGAGAAACTTGACGCGCTGTACACCACGAAGCCGTAGGCCTGATAAGGCGCAGCTGCCATCAGGCAATGCCGGATGGCACTACGTTTATCCGGCCTACAACGTACTACGCGATGCATACCCTCAATACCCTATATATAAAAAATAACGAGGACAACATGAGCGACACAACGATCCTGCAAAACAGTACCCATGTCATTAAGCCGAAAAAATCCGTCGCGCTGTCCGGCGTACCCGCCGGAAATACGGCGTTGTGTACCGTTGGTAAAAGCGGTAACGATTTACACTATCGTGGCTACGATATTCTCGACCTGGCGCAGCAGTGTGAATTTGAAGAGGTTGCGCACCTGCTGATCCACGGAAAATTGCCTACCCGCGATGAGCTCAACGCCTACAAGAGCAAATTAAAAGCGCTGCGTGGCTTACCCGCTAACGTGCGTACCGTGCTGGAAGCGCTGCCGGCAGCATCACACCCAATGGACGTCATGCGCACCGGCGTCTCCGCGTTAGGTTGTACGTTACCGGAAAAAGAGGGGCATACCGTCTCTGGCGCGCGCGACATCGCTGACAAACTTTTAGCCTCACTCAGCTCAATCCTTTTGTATTGGTATCACTACAGCCACAACGGCGAGCGCATTCAGCCGGAAACTGACGATGATTCGATTGGCGGCCACTTCCTGCATCTGCTGCATGGCGAAAAGCCGTCGCAAAGTTGGGAAAAGGCGATGCATATTTCGCTGGTGCTGTACGCCGAGCACGAATTTAACGCCTCCACCTTTACCGGCAGAGTGATCGCCGGTACTGGCTCAGACATGTATTCCGCGATTATCGGGGCGATTGGCGCACTGCGCGGCCCGAAACACGGCGGAGCCAACGAGGTATCGCTGGAAATCCAGCAGCGCTATGAAACACCGGATGAAGCCGAAGCGGATATCCGCAAACGTGTGGAAAACAAAGAAGTGGTGATTGGCTTTGGACATCCGGTGTACACCATTGCCGACCCGCGCCATCAGGTGATTAAGCGTGTGGCGAAACAGCTCTCTCAGGAAGGCGGTTCGCTGAAAATGTACAACATCGCCGACCGTCTGGAAGCGGTGATGTGGGAAACGAAAAAAATGTTCCCTAACCTCGACTGGTTCTCGGCGGTCTCCTACAACATGATGGGCGTCCCCACCGAAATGTTCACACCGCTGTTTGTCATCGCCCGTGTTACTGGCTGGGCGGCGCACATTATCGAGCAGCGTCAGGACAACAAAATTATCCGTCCTTCTGCCAATTATGTTGGCCCGGAAGATCGCGAATTCGTCGCAATTGAAAAACGTTGCTAATGCCAAACCTCTAAAGATAAAAAAACAGGAAATGTACCCTATGTCTGCACATATTTCGAACGTTCGCCCTGAATTTGACCGTGAAATTGTTGATATCGTTGACTACGTTATGAATTACGAGATCACCTCAAAGGTGGCGTATGACACTGCACATTATTGCCTGCTTGATACCCTTGGCTGCGGCCTGGAAGCGCTGGAATATCCGGCCTGTAAAAAGTTGTTAGGGCCGATTGTGCCGGGTACGGTGGTGCCGAACGGCGTTCGTGTGCCGGGCACTCAGTTCCAGCTCGATCCCGTTCAGGCGGCATTTAATATCGGCGCGATGATCCGTTGGCTGGACTTCAACGACACCTGGCTGGCCGCTGAATGGGGCCATCCTTCCGATAACCTCGGCGGTATTCTGGCGACGGCTGACTGGTTGTCACGCAATGCGGTAGCGGCGGGAAAAGCGCCGTTAACCATGAAAAAAGTGCTGACCGGCATGATTAAAGCCCACGAAATTCAGGGCTGTATCGCGCTGGAAAACTCCTTTAACCGCGTTGGACTTGACCACGTCCTGCTGGTGAAAGTCGCCTCGACCGCCGTTGTTGCCGAAATGCTCGGATTGACCCGCGATGAGATCCTCAATGCGGTGTCGCTGGCGTGGGTCGACGGACAGTCGCTGCGTACCTATCGCCATGCCCCGAATACCGGCACGCGTAAATCCTGGGCTGCAGGCGATGCGACTTCCCGCGCAGTGCGTCTGGCGCTGATGGCGAAAACCGGCGAGATGGGCTACCCGTCTGCGCTGACAGCAAAAACCTGGGGCTTTTATGATGTCTCCTTCAAAGGGGAATCGTTCCGCTTCCAGCGTCCGTACGGCTCATACGTGATGGAAAACGTGTTGTTTAAAATCTCCTTCCCGGCCGAGTTCCACTCACAAACAGCGGTTGAAGCGGCGATGACGCTGTATGAACAACTGCAGGCGGCGGGTAAAACGGCGGCGGATATCGAAAAAGTGACCATTCGTACGCACGAAGCCTGTATTCGTATCATCGATAAAAAAGGTCCACTGAATAACCCGGCGGATCGTGACCACTGCATTCAGTATATGGTGGCTATCCCGCTGCTGTTCGGACGCTTAACCGCAGCGGATTACGAAGACGGTGTGGCGCAGGACAAACGCATTGATGCGCTGCGCGAGAAGATCAATTGCTTCGAAGACCCAACCTTTACCGCGGACTATCACGACCCGGAAAAACGCGCCATCGCAAATGCCATCACCGTGGAATTTACCGATGGATCACGTTTTGAAGAAGTGGTGGTGGAGTACCCCATCGGCCACGCGCGTCGTCGTCATGACGGGATGCCGAAACTGGTCGAAAAATTCAAAATCAACCTGGCGCGTCAGTTCCCGACCCGTCAGCAGCAGCGCATTCTGGATGTCTCCCTGAACAGAGCAAGCCTGGAGCAGATGCCAGTCAACGAATACCTTGATTTGTTCGTTATCTAAACCTGCGTGCGGCAAGGCGTAAGTTCAACAGGAGAGCATTATGTCTTATAGCGATTTTTATCAGCGTTCGATTACGCAACCTGAGTCGTTCTGGGCCGAGCAGGCCCAGCGTATTGACTGGCAGCAGCCGTTTGCTCAGGTACTGGATCATCGTCATCCACCGTTTGCTCGCTGGTTTTGTGGCGGGACGACTAATCTGTGCCATAACGCCATCGACCGCTGGCTGGAGAAACAGCCTGACGCGCTGGCGCTGATCGCGGTTTCATCGGAAACCGAAGAAGAGCGCACATTTACCTTTCGTCAGTTGTATGACGAGGTAAACGTCGCGGCGGCGATGTTGCTGTCGCTGGGCGTACAGCGCGGCGACAGGGTGCTGGTTTATATGCCGATGATCGCCGAGGCGCACATTACGCTGCTGGCCTGTGCGCGGATTGGGGCGATCCATTCCGTGGTATTTGGCGGATTTGCCTCGCACAGTGTGGCGGCGCGGATCGACGATGCCCAGCCAAAGGTCATCGTATCGGCGGATGCCGGGGCGCGAGGCGGCAAGATCCTGCCGTATAAAAAGCTGCTTGATGATGCGATTGCGCAGGCTCAGCATCAACCGCGCCATGTGGTACTGGTTGATCGTGGCCTGGCGAAAATGGCGTGGGTTGAAGGACGCGACCTCGACTTTGCCGCGCTGCGCCAACAGCATCTCGGCGCACGCGTGCCGGTGGTCTGGCTGGAATCGAATGAAACTTCCTGCATTCTCTACACGTCCGGTACAACCGGTAAGCCAAAGGGCGTGCAGCGTGATGTAGGCGGTTATGCGGTAGCGCTGGCCACCTCGATGGACACCATTTTTGGTGGCAAAGCGGGCGGTGTTTTCTTCTGCGCGTCGGATATCGGCTGGGTGGTGGGACACTCGTACATCGTCTATGCCCCGTTGCTGGCGGGGATGGCGACAGTGGTGTACGAAGGGTTGCCAACCTGGCCGGACTGCGGCGTGTGGTGGAAAATCGTTGAAAAATACCAGGTCAGCCGGATGTTCTCGGCACCGACCGCCATCCGTGTGCTGAAGAAATTTCCGACCGCGCAGATCCGTAATCACGATCTCTCCTCGTTGGAAGTGCTGTATCTGGCCGGCGAGCCGCTGGATGAACCGACGGCAAGCTGGGTAACCCAAACACTGGGTGTTCCGGTTATCGACAACTACTGGCAGACCGAATCTGGCTGGCCGATTATGGCGATTGCCCGCGGGCTGGACGACCGACCGTCGCGCCTGGGCAGTCCTGGCGTGCCGATGTACGGCTACAACGTGCAACTCCTCAATGAAGTGACTGGCGAACCTTGTGCTGCAAATGAGAAGGGGATGCTGGTGATTGAAGGGCCGCTGCCGCCGGGTTGCATTCAGACCATCTGGGGCGATGACGAACGCTTTGTGAATACCTACTGGTCGCTGTTCTCCCGCCAGGTGTACGCCACCTTTGACTGGGGCATTCGTGACGACGACGGTTACTACTTCATTCTGGGGCGTACGGATGACGTGATCAACGTCGCCGGGCACCGGCTGGGCACGCGCGAGATAGAAGAGAGTATCTCCAGCTATCCGAACGTTGCTGAGGTAGCGGTAGTGGGGGTGAAAGATGCGCTAAAAGGGCAGGTGGCCGTCGCGTTTGTCATTCCAAAGCAGAGTGACAGTCTGGAAGACCGCGACATTGCGCATTCTGAAGAGAAGGCGATTATGGCGCTGGTGGACAGTCAGATTGGTAACTTTGGCCGCCCGGCACATGTCTGGTTTGTGTCACAATTGCCGAAAACACGCTCCGGAAAAATGCTCAGGCGTACGATCCAGGCGATCTGCGAAGGCCGCGATCCTGGCGATCTGACCACCATTGACGATCCGACATCGTTGCAGCAAATCCGCCAGGCGATCGAGGAGTAAGGCGTTTCCGGATGGCGGCTTCGCCTTATTCGGCCTACGAAACCGCGCACCGTAGGCCGGATGAGCGCCGCGCCATCCGGCGCAGAGTTAGCGCCAACTCAGCTGATAATGATAACGCCCTGCGCTCAACTGAAATTCCGGCGACACTGAAGGGCTCCACGAATCATCCCCGCCGACGCCCATATGGAAACCGTCAATGTTGAGCCATGTTCCGGCTTCAGGCTGCAGCAGGTGACGATGGCTGGTTTCCATCAGTTGCTTCTGGCTGTAACGGCTGATGTTGAACTGGAAGTCACCACGCCACAGGTGCGTCCCGTAGCGTAATTCGCGTGTCCCGCAGCGCAGGCCGTTTTCACTCGGGAAGACGTACGGCGTATACATCTCATCCAGCGTCAGTTCCCAACGATCAAAACAGGCAGCGCTCAGGCGATCCGGGTAGTTCTCGTGCGGCCCAAGGCCTAACCAGTTCACCCGTTCAGCCACCTGCGCCAACTGGCAGCTCAGGCCGATACGCGCCGGGTGCGGCGTGCCGTTGGCTACATCGACATCCACGGTAATCTGCATCTCGCCGTGGCCGTCGAAATGATATGACTTACGGCTGACGAACAGCGTTTCACCCTGATACTGCCAGGCATGCGCGGTGGTGATAAGGATGCTGTTCGACAGCGCTTCGGCTTCGCATTGCAATAGTAGTGGCTCAGCATGGTAATGGCCTGCGGCCTTCCAACGTTCGACCCAGGCATTAGGATCGATGCGCGTGACTTCGCTGATGCCGATATCGTTATCCAGCGGCGCGCGGGTAAACTGATCGATTAACGGCGCTAACAGTTGTGCTTCTTCGGCCAGCCAGTATTGTGTCAATAAACCTGTCTGGCGGCAGAATTCCCAGCGTTTATCGCTGACGATTACCGTAAATGTATCATCGCGGGTCGTCAGCTGTGGCGCTGTGTTGGCGCGAGGTTTAAGCGCCAGGCTGAGTTTCTCTTCCAGCTTCCACTGCTGCCAGGCACTGATATGCCCGGCGTCTGACCACGCAGTAGCCTGGGGTTGTTCCACGCGAACCGTCAGCCACAGCTGGCCTGCGGTTTCCGGCATCGGGATAGCCGGCAGGGTGATCAGCTGGCGGCCCTGTGGGGCGATATTCAGAGCGATTTCTCCGGCGGCCAGCGGGTTGCCGTCCTGGGTGATGGACCAGTGCAGGATTTCGTTATCGCTGTGGCGGAACAGGTATTCGCTGCGTACTTCAATCTGGCGCTCGTCACCCGGTAACAGCGTAAACTGGAAAAACTGCTGCGCGTGTTTGGCCTCATACAGCGACGGATGCGGCGTGCGGTCGGCAAATACCAGCCCGTCCATGCAGAACTGGCGGTCATTCGGTGTGTCGCCAAAATCCCCGCCGTAGGCTGACCATGGATTACCGTTGTCGTCATATTTAATAAGCGACTGATCGACCCAGTCCCAGACGAACCCTCCTTGCAGACGCGGATACTGGCGGAATGCCTGCCAGTATTTGGCGTAGCCGCCGAGGCTGTTACCCATCGCGTGAGCATATTCGCAGAGGATCAGCGGGCGCAGTTCGCCGGGCATCGACAGCCATTTTTTGATTGACCATTTGGGGACCGCCGGGAAGGGCTGATCCTGGTCTACGCGGGCGTACATCGGGCAAATAATGTCGGTGGCTACGGTATCCGCGCCGCCGCCTTCGTACTGTACCGGACGAGAGGGATCTTCCGATTTTAGCCAACGATACAGCGCGTCGTGGTTCGCGCCGTGACCGGACTCATTGCCCAGCGACCAGATGATGATACTTGGGTGATTGCGGTCACGCTGTACCATGCGCGTGACGCGCTGGCTCATGGCAGGAAGCCATGTAGGGTCGTCGCTCAGGCGATTCATGGGCACCATACCGTGGGTTTCGATATTGGCCTCATCCACCACATACAGGCCGTAGCGGTCGCACAGGGTGTACCATAGCGGGTGGTTTGGGTAATGTGAGCAACGCACGGCGTTAAAGTTGTTCTGTTTCATCAGGATGATGTCCTGCACCATCGTCGCTTCGTCCATCACCTGACCGTTTTGCGGGTGATGTTCGTGGCGGTTAGCACCACGAATCAGCAGCGGTTGACCATTCAGCAACAGCAGGCCGTTTTCGATGCGGACCTCGCGGAAGCCGACGTCACAGGCCTCGGCTTCAATCAGCGTACCGTCAGCAGTATGAAGCTGCACCACGGCGCGGTACAGATTAGGCGTTTCGGCACTCCACAACGCCGGGTGTTGAACGTTGAGGCGCAGCGTAGTGCGATCGTGATAAGCGCCGCGTTCATCAACAATCTCGCTGCCGGGCGGTGAGGTGAGTTCGCCAACCAACGTTTCGCCGTTCCACAATTGCAGGGTTACGCGTACATCTTCACGCTCGTCGCCTGCTATCCGGACTTCCGCTTCCAGCACCGCGCGGCTGAAATCATCATTAAAGCGGGTGTTGATACGTAGGTCACGGATCTGTGTTGTGGGTTTATGCAGCAAAGAAACGTCGCGAAAGATGCCGCTCATGCGCCACATATCCTGATCTTCCAGATAGCTGCCATCGCTCCAGCGCAGCACCATGACGGCCAGGCGGTTTTCGCCGTGCAGCAGATAATCGCGAAGATCAAATTCAGACGGCAGGCGGCTGTCCTGACCGTAGCCGACCCAACGACCGTTGCACCACAGATGAAACGCGGAGTTCACGCCGTCAAAAATAATGCGCGTCTGACCCTCATCTAACCACGCATCTTCGATACTAAATGTGAGCGAGTAACATCCGGTGGGGTTCTGCGTCGGAACAGCGGGCGGATTGACCGGGAATGGATAGGTGATATTGGAGTAGATTGGCGCATCATAACCGCTCATCTGCCAGTTAGACGGTACGCAGAGGGTATCGGCCTGCGGTAAATCATGCTCAAGCCAGCTTTCTGGCACGGCCTCTGGTGCGGCAAACCAGGCGAACTGCCACTCGCCATTTAACGAAATCCGTTGGGAAGAAGGCCGGTTGTTATGGGCATCATCCACGCAGCGCCAGCTACAAAATGGTGGGTGTGCCTCCAGACGGTTTATCTGTGTGACGCCGGGGTTTTCCCAGTCACGGCGCGCCAGTACGGCGGCGAGTGAGTCCGAGCTCAGAGTCATAGCGGTATCTCATGTTTGTTATTCGCTCACAATTCAATAAACATAAGGCGTGCGATGAGACGCTGTAAAGCCGGGCGGGTTTAATGGGTGAACTGACTCACAGTAATTAGCGTTCGCCGGATGGCAGCAGAGAGACCTGACGCGCCAGTTGCATCAACGACTCCGCCAGCATCTGTGGCGTGGCGGTTTGTGTGTCAGGCGGCAGTACGGTTTTCCGTTCGACCAGCGTGACCGGCAGCAGCAGATTGCCGGGGGCGGACATGCCCTGCGTAAGCTGCAACAGCCTGTCAACGCTGGTCTGCCCGAGAGTGGGGAAATCCTGCCTGATGGTGGTCAGCGGCGGGATGTAGCAGGCACTGTCTTCGGTGTCGTCGTAGCCGATCACGGAGATATCCGCTGCAACTCGCAGGCCAGATTCGCTGATTGCCCGCATTGCGCCCAGCGCCATTTGATCATTGGCGACCAGCATAGCGGTTGGAACGATACCGTCGTTAAGCATGTGCATGGTTTGATGAAAGCCGGACAGGGCGCTCCAGTCACCTTCACGTTCCGCAATGGGACGTAGCTGATGGTGAGCCAGGTATTTATGCCACCCGCTATGCCTTAACCTGGCGGAGACCGATGAGTGCGGCCCGGCCAGCAGGGCAATGCGCTGATGTCCGTGTTGAATCAGATGTTCAACGCCGAGTCGCGCGCCGTCATCATGGGAGAAAACGACGCTATTAATCGGCACCTGGTCAGAGACATCGAGAAACAATACGGGCACCGTGCCGCAGGTGGCGGCGACCATCATGGCGTCTTCTTCATCCAGCGGATAGTTGATGATAAGCCCGGTTACGCGTTGAGAAAGCAGGTTGTGTATCGCGGCTTTACACGCCTCAACGCCACTACGCTCAACCATGGCGATCACCACGCTGGCGCCGGACTGGTCGGCGCGGGATTTTATGGCGGCCACAATTTGCGAGGGGGCATGCAGAGCAAGATTCGATGTGGCGACACCAATTAACGGCGTCTGTTTGCCTGCCAGCTGCTGCGCGACGCGGTTAGGAATGTAATTGAGCTCCGCCATCGCGGCCTCAACTTTTTGCCGGGTTTTTGTGGAAACGTGGCTGGCCTGATTTACGACGCGTGAGACGGTCTGGTAAGAGACGCCTGCATGGTCTGCGACATCGTATAGCGTTACCGGTTTCACATTGTTCACCCTGATCATGACGTTATCCACGCGCTATCATGCCACAGCGCAGACTATTTTTGGCTATTTGTGGTCGGGTTCTGCGAGTTGCATTCCAGGGACATGAATTGGGCGCTGGCAGGTCAACAGCCTTTATGCTTAACATAATGATAGAACAGCAGAAAAGTGAGGATATCGTGAGCGATGCTGCGGCAAACAACATTCTTTCTATCTACCGGCGTCATGCGGAGGCTTTTGCCCGCCAGCGTTCTCAGGCGCTGTTTGAAAAAAACTGGCTGGATAAGTTCATCGCGGTGATGGGCGGGCAGGGCCATATTGTGGATATTGGCTGCGGAAACGGTCAGCCGATTGCCGGTTATTTTATCCAGCAAGGTTTGCAGCTAACGGGGATTGACGGCTCGGCGCCGATGCTGGCGCGTGCCCGGCTCGCCTTTCCCGGGCAGCGCTGGCTGGAGCAGGATATGCGCGAACTAACGCTTGATGAAACCTTTGACGGTCTGATCGCCTGGGACAGCTTTTTCCATTTAACCCAGTTGGACCAGCAAAAGATGTTCCCCATTTTTGACCGCCTCAGCCATCCCGGCAGCGCGCTGATGTTTACCAGCGGCACGGGCAATGGCATCGCCATGGGACAATTTGAGGGCGAGCCGCTGTTTCACGCCAGCCTCGCGCCTGATGAGTACCATGCATTGCTGTCGGCACACGGCTTTACGGTGATAGAGAGGGTGATGGAAGATCCGCACTGTACCGGGCACACCATCTGGCTGGCGCAAAAAAGAGGTTAATCGCCGCGAAAGGTTTTACGCCATTCAGCCGGACTGACGCCGAAGTGGGATTTAAAATGCTGCCGCCAGGTGACAGGGGAGAGAAAACCTACCTGTTCGGCAATGCGTTCAACGGGTAGCTGACTGGATTCCAGCAAAATCTGGCTGCGGCGCAGACGCTCGGTAATCAGCCATTCCGCCACGCTTGACCCGGTGGCCTTCATAAAATGACGGGTCAGCGTGCGACGACTCATCATCACCCGCTGCGCCAGAACGTCGAGATTATGCGGCTCGTGGAGATGTTGGCGCAAATAGTCGAGCAGGGCGTTGATGCGTTGATCCTGGGTATTTTTCGCTACCGGTTGTTCGATAAACTGGGCCTGACCGCCCTCACGATGCGGTGGCACAATCATCCGACGGGCAATCTGATTCGCCACCGTGCTGCCAAAACGCTGGCGGATCACGTACAAACAGCAATCCAGCGCAGCAGCGGTACCTGCCGAGGTAATTATGCCGTCGTCATCCACGTACAGTGCGTTGATATCCAGGTGGGCCGCAGGAAAGCGCGCCTGAAAATCCTGCTCGAACTCCCAGTGCGTAGCTGCCCGTTTACCATCCAGTAACCCCGCATAGCCGAGGACAAACGCCCCCAGGCACAGCCCAACAATCTGTGCGCCGTTTTGCCGCGCACGGTTGAGCGCATCAAGCAGGCTTTGTGGTGGACGATGCGCGGTGGTGCCCCAGTAAGGGATTACCACGATGTCGGCTGCCTCCACCGCTTCATAGCCATGGGTTGCGGTAATGGAGAAACCATCCTGCGAGGAGATGATGCCCGGTGTTTCGGCGCACATCTGTACCTCAAAGCGCTTTTTCGCCGCCATTTTGTCACTGAAAATGATGCACGGCACCGAGAAGTGAAACGGGCTGAAATCTTCCACGGCGACAATAGCGACGGTAAGCGGTTGCATACGATTCCTTTGTAGAGATTAAAATGTCAGGGTTTCCCCATCTTCCGGCACGTGGACATATTGCGCAATCTGGTTGTCGCGGGCGTACTCTTTTAGGGCCGCGCGGGTCAACAGACAGTGGTTAATCGCCTCCATATGGGTCGCCACAATTTGTGCTTCGGGTAGTGTGAAGTGGGTTTTCAGCACATCTTCCGCGCCCATGATTATTGGGCCAAACCCGATGACGTGCGCAAAACCCGCGTTCAGAACCACCACGCCTGGCTGGAAGGTATGCATGTTGGCTTCCACCTCGTCGCGCCAGACGGTGTCCCCGACCAGATACAACGTTTTTTCCGCCGGATGCATAAAGATAACGCCACAGGCATCACCCAGGCGCTCTGCCATTTGTGGAATGGCATAGGCGCGATCTGAGCCGTGCTGGCCGCCGGTTTTACGCAGAGTGATAGCGCCGACCACGGTATTGTGCGTCAGCACGGTGAGTTGTGTGAAACCCTGCTCCCGCAGTACGTGTGCATCATGGTCATTTTGCACATAGATTGGTTTGTCTTTCGGCACGACTCGAGCGGCAACCTCGTCCCAGTGATCTTCATGCAGATGGGTCACGATCAGCGCATCGACATTTAGCAGGGTATCGATGTCGATGGGCAGGTCGACGGTTGGGTTGCGAATTTCGGCACGTGCGGTTCCGGCAAAACCCGGATATGCGCCTTTCGCGGCTAGCATAGGATCGACCAGAAAAGTCATTCCACCAAAGGTGATGTGCTGTGTGGCATTACGGATTTGCGTGATGTTCATGGTGTGCGCTCTACGTGTTGGGTCAGTGGTGTCATCGTAGAGTGTTGTCCAGAAGATGAATGTGGGCAAATGGGCGACTACCGATGGGATTGGGCCAATAGCAACGCAATGATGTCGGTAGGAGAGGGCGGGGCGTTTATCAGGCCTACCGAACGAATCTTTATTGGCTGTGTTTAATCACCGGGTTATCGTCTGAGTTATTTAATGCGTTGGAAAATGATTAAAGAGAGTTGATTTAAACTAAGCTTATGTTTTTTTTATAACACTATTTAATCCTCCACTATTATACCGAACTGAATAAAAATACAGTCAATCAAGTATGGGCAGATTTATTAAATGGGAAGTGGTTCCAGAAAATATAGCGGATAAATACAACGTATTACAGTGAATAAAACAGATCGCGAACCATGAAATAACAGTGCTATCATTCACCCCAGACGCGGCAGGCAACTGCTGGCACACGCATTTACCC
Organism: Citrobacter sp. Igbk 14; assembly: GCF_028069825.1. NCBI lineage: Bacteria > Pseudomonadati > Pseudomonadota > Gammaproteobacteria > Enterobacterales > Enterobacteriaceae > Citrobacter > Citrobacter sp. Igbk 14. The sequence continues at coordinate 2,009 of NZ_JANEWM010000037.1, read as the reverse complement.
CGGAGCACCTGATGAACAACGACATTCCGCTAAAATATTATGATATCGCCGATGAGTACGCGACCGAGGCCGCAAAGCCGGTAAGCGATGCCGAACGCGATGCGCTGGCGCACTACTTCCAGCAACTGATCACCCGTTTGATGAACAACGAAGAGATCAGCGAAGACGCGCAGCAGGAGATGGCAACTGTGGCCGGCGTCGACGCACAGCGTATTGATGATATCGCGGAGTTCCTCAATCGCTGGGGTAACGAGTAGCCAAAGACGGGGCCTGTGTTTTACACTGCGCGCAAATTGAGTAGGTATACTCTACGAGTATTCGGTTTAATCAGGCGGAAACAGCAATGAACGGAACAATCACAACGTGGTTTAAAGATAAAGGCTTTGGATTTATCAAAGATGAAAACGGCGACAACCGCTATTTTCATGTGATTAAGGTTGCTAATCCTGAGCTGATCAAGAAAGACGCGGCGGTGACTTTTGAACCCACCACCAACAACAAAGGCCTGTCTGCCTATGCGGTGAAAGTCATACCCGACAGCAAGTACATCTATATCGCGGGCGAGCGCCTGAAGCTCACAGCGATCAAGTCTTACCTGGTGTACAGCGAAGAAGTGCCGGTTGAAACCCGTATCGACAAAGAAAACGCGGTGCTGTCTGTCGGCGTGCTGATGAACAGCATCCGACCGAAATCAGACGTGAAGCCAGGTGAAATGCGTACGCTGAAAAAGCTGGCGATCACAACCTTCCAGGGCACGACGCTGATCTTCTCGGAAGATGAAATCGACATCGACGAGACGGTGAAACTGCTGAAAGTCTGACGTCCTTCAGAGTGAATGAATGCCGAAACGCTGCGCTTTTCAAAAGCAGTGTTTCGGTTTTTTTTGCATTCAGTCAGACTGGGCAGGTATGTGGGCGCAAAAGTGGCTTTGTGTCAGAAGCAAATGTGAACGTCTTATATAAAAAGTGAACGCGGGACTGTGCCGGGGTTATTACTTTTGATCCTCTTGTCTTATCTATTATTGCTGCGACTCCATTATTAAAAATAAAAAAAGACGAACCAGAATAAAATTTTGGAATAACTTATCCATAATGTTAATTATTGATGAAATTAAAGTAACACTCCGTAAGGTTTGGATGTTTTTATTTCTCATAGACGAGAATTTACATATAGTGATATAATATGGCGGGAAAAACAGGCTGGTTATTAACCTGCCTGTCATGTAAATAAATTTTCGAGGAGACTATTCCAGTGGGACGTAAATGGGCCAATATTGTTGGTAAAAAAACGGCTAAAGACGGTGCAACGTCTAAAGTATATTCAAAATTCGGTGTGGAAATCTATGCTGCGGCTAAACAAGGTGAACCAGACCCAGAATTAAACACAGCTTTAAAATTCGTTATTGAACGTGCGAAACAAGCCCAGGTTCCAAAGCATGTTATTGATAAAGCTATTGATAAAGCCAAAGGTGGCGGCGGCGAAACGTTCTTGCAAGGACGTTATGAAGGCTTTGGTCCAAGTGGTTCCATGATTATCGCTGAAACCCTGACTTCAAACGTTAACCGCACGATTGCTAATATTCGCTCAATCTTCAATAAAAAAGGCGGGAATATCGGGGCGGCAGGTTCTGTCAGCTACATGTTTGATAATACAGGTGTGATCGTATTTAAAGGCACTGACCCTGACCATATTTTTGAAATTTTGCTTGAAGCTGAAGTTGATGTTCGTGATGTCACCGAAGAAGAAGGCAACATCATTATTTACACTGAATCTACAGACCTCCATAAAGGAATTGCAGCCCTCAAAGCAGCGGGTATTACTGAATTCTCAACCACAGAATTAGAAATGATAGCTCAATCAGAAATTGAACTTTCACCAGAAGATTTAGAAATCTTTGAAGGACTTGTTGATGCCCTTGAAGATGATGATGATGTTCAAAAAGTATATCATAACGTTGCAAATCTCTAATTATAAATTAAAGAAATCTGTCATTATGGCAGATTTTATAA
>NZ_JANEWM010000036.1:0-45987 GCF_028069825.1 Citrobacter sp. Igbk 14 | reverse complement strand
CATGGATATATATATCATGGAATATGCACGGCATCTTTCCGAAAAAGGTTACGCATTTATTCCGGGGGAATACTATATCTCCCTCAGGAATAAAACGACCAATAATAAAATAGAGTATGATAAAGATCTGGCAGTATTTAAACAGGGTTTTGAACATTTGACCCTCGATCCTTATTCTCCGGGAAATCGCTGGCGAGGCTATGCGCAATGTCGACGCGAAAATAACGGAGAATTACTGTTCGGTAAGTTTGTTCCCTATAAGCAAACAAAAGCATATAACCCGGATACTGGCGGTATTGTGCGTGACTATCCGTTGCTGCCTGAAAGTATCACCGGGAACAGACTGCTGCAAACCCTGCTGACGGATGACATTCGTCAGGTAGAAGCATACGGACATGCCGGATCACTGGATAATCTGACCATCGGTATTCATCTGTTTCGCTATCAGGCGACGATTGATGCTCCTGCCTTCAGCTCTCCGGTGTGGCTGCACAAGGATGATGAAGATATTGTTTTTATCCACCTCATTACCGCAACTCCCAATATGCTTGGCGGCGACAATCTGATCGCCAGTAACGCTCACTGTATTGAACGGGTTCTTCGGCTTGAACAGCCTTTCGACACGCTGGTTGTTAATCATGACAAATATCATGCTGTCACGCCTGTCGGTGTGCGGGAAAACAGCGGTGTGGCGCTGCGCGATATCGTTTTGATTACTTTCCAGCGTAATGACGAGGGCCCGGCCTGATGGATAAAGCATTTATTACGGGCGCATCCAGCGGAATTGGTCGTGCGTTGACACGCGCCTTTCTGGACAAGGGCTATCAGGTTATCGGTATTGATCGTTCATCTTCTGTTTTTGATGGGGAACTGTCCTATCGGCATCACCAGTTAGATATTACGGATTCGTCCCGCCTCACAACTTTGTTTGAAGCCGCAGAATATAGCGAAACAAATAACATCCTGATTAACTGCGCAGGCACCCGCGAAATATGCAGTATTGCCAGCCTGACTCTGGCGCAATGGGAGCATGTATTTGCGCTTAACGTCACCGCCAGCTTTATTGCTGGCCGCACATTTTGCCAGCAACTGGTGAGTCAGCAACGCCCCGGCAACGTGGTCAATATGGCGTCAGTTTCTGGTCTGATGGGTGAACCTGACCGCACTGCCTATGTGGCATCCAAACATGCCGTTATCGGCCTGACGAAGCAACTGGCGCTGGAGTATGGCAAATACGGTATTCGCGTCAATGCCATTGCACCTGGCGTTATCCGTACACCGCTCACGGAATCCTATTATCACGATGCCGGACAGCTTGAAAAAATACGACGCGGGCAGTTTTTACCTGTCCTGGGTGAGACTCAGGATGTCGTTGATGCGGCGCTTTATCTGACCTCATTACAAACACGTTTTGTCACAGGCACCACGCTGGTTATTGACGGCGGCTGGACGCTGGGCAAAGACCTTTAACCTGATGGGATGCACTGGTATCCCCTCTGTTAGCCGGAGAATGTCGATGGAAAACCGTTATATCCTGGTGTTAGGCGGAGAATTTGCACTGCGTGAACGTGTACTTGCAGGTGCGTTACGCGCCTCGGGAGGAATGCGTGTGCTGACGATGGCGAAAAACCGCATGACCCCCACAATCAAGTTTTTTGATGGCTACTTACCTGGCGATGTGGCCGATGAGCAGGCCGTCCTGGACGCAGTAAAAAAATACGAGAAAAAAACAGGGGCCACACCTGTAGCCGCTATTCCGATGAACGACTTTACCGTCCGGGCCGCCAGCCTGTTGACGGAATATTATGGTCTGGCGGGAAACAGTCGGGAGACGATTCACCGCTGTCGCGACAAATTTGTCATGAAGCAATTGCTACATGATGCCGGGTTACCCGTACCGCGCTTTGCCGCATTCAGTACTCTGGAAGAGTTAAAGAACCACATCACCGATATTGGCCTGCCCGTCGTTATCAAACCCCGTGAAATGGCCGGGAGTCTGGGTGTACTGAAAATCACTCGTGAGGAAGATATTGAACGGGCTTTTTCCCGCAGTGTGGCCGATGTGATTTCCCTGAATGGCGAGTCACATGCGCCGGAGGATCTGTTTCAGGTGGAAGAGTATATTCCGGCCTGGCAGGAAGTCAGCGTTGAGGTGATTAATCAGGATAACTATCACCGGGCCGTTGCCGTCACGGATAAATATCTCGGCGAGGAACCACATTTTGTCGAAGTCGGCCACAGTATGCCTTCAGTGCATTCGGGCAATGCGCAACTACGCGACATCGCCGAACGCGCCTGTCATGTTCTTGGGATCCGCTACGGAATGGCTCATTTTGAAGCCCGGATAACACCGAAGGGCGAAATAAAAATCATCGAAGTGGGCGCACGTACTGGCGGCGACGCCATTATGGATTTAATCGAACGTTGTTATGGCATAAACCCTTATGAACTGCATGTACGCAGCCATCTGAATGCACTAAAGCCGTTGCCAGCATCACTGACGTCAGAAGGGCTAAGCGCTGTGGCTTTTATCAAAGCGCCTGCGGGAGTGATTGAAAAGATCACGCTACCGGCCAGTCTGCCGGATTACATCGTTAACATGCAGATCACTGCAAAACCTCTGGATGTCTCGAAGCCGCTGGAATCGTGGAAGACCCGCGAAGGTTCAGTAGAGTTTTTCTGGGCAAATCGTGAGCCGGAAATGGGATTCCGCGAGCACTTGCAGGCTGCGGATGAATACGCCCGCTCGCTGTTTACCTTTCGTCATGCCTGATAGCGGATTAAGGAGATTCTATGCACGGTGACAACTTTGGCTTAAAGCGTTTCGTCTTCTCCCGATTTATGGGGGCGCTATGCGATCAGTTCTTATTGTTTGCTGTTCCACTGGCAATTCTTAAGGCCACTGGGTCACTCACTTTTTCATCACTGGCGTTTGTGATTGAGTGGTTGCCGCGCATCCTCTTTTTCCCGCTATCCGGTTTTATGGCCGATCGTATTAAACCGCGGTTTATCTTCTTCAATGTGGATCTGGCGCGTGCGGTACTGATGATGGCTGCATTTATGGCGCTCATCTGGCTACCCGGCGCAACGTTTGCCATTCTCGCCGTGATGATGGCGTTGCTGTCGGTTGCCTATGTTCTGAATTTTGTCGCCACTGATGCGATGTTGCCGCGCCATATTCCAGCCTGTAATTTGCCCAAAGCCAATTCGATATTACAGGGTGTCGACCAGATCACAATGGTTATGGGGCCTGCGATAGCGGTGGCGATTTCGGCTTACGGCGGAATTGACAGTATTTTGCTTGTCGCAGCGGTGCTGTTTGCTGTTTCGGCGGTAAATTATCTTTTCCTGAAAACGCATGATCTGAATGTGACGGAAAAAATCGGGTTCGGTACGCTTATTGAATCCAATCGCACGGCATTAAAGGTACTGCAACAGAATAAAATCCTGCTGCACCTTTGCGCGCTCACCTGGGTCGTGAATCTGGTGTATGGCGCAGCACTGGTCATTAGCGCTGCGGTGATCCTGCAGGAATTTAAGCTGGCAGACAGTTATTTTGGCGCATTGCAGACAACCGCCGCCATCTTTACCGTTGTGGCGTTCTTTTTTGTGCCGCGATTTACTCATCGGTTTGGCCTGTCATCCCTGGGAACACTCTCTTTCTGTACGATGATCCTTGCCGGAGCGGTAATGTCCCTGTCCGTTAATTATGCGATGTATCTCGCCGGATATGCGGTGCTGATGGCCTTTGACGGCGCATTCAGCGTCTATCTGCGCACCGTTCGCAGTCAGGTTATTCCGCAGGCGCATCTGGGCAAAACCATGGGATTGATCGGTCTGATGAATATGTGCTCCGTTCCGGCCAGCGGCGCACTGGTATCCTTGCTTTCCGGCCATTTTATGCCGCTGCAAATTATCACTCTCATTCTGGTTACAGCCCTGATTCTGGGGCTGGCCTTGATTGTGTATGGACGACGCGCTTTCGGCTACCGCAGCTGGCTGCCGCCAGTGATTACAACAGATTCCTCTGGCTAATATCCTGCGATTCGGGCTGGTGCAGTTAAAAGAAATGAAACGTGAATAGTCTCTTTGCCCCTGAACGGGGCAAAGAACAGCCGGGCCAGTGAGGTTTCCACGTTATGAAGCTTTTTTCAGGTTACCTGCGTACTGGTAAGGCGACACATACAGATCCATGTTTGCATCCAGATAGTCAGCCCACCACTGCATCATATTGATCCGCTCCTCCAGATATTCAGCCTTATGAATATAGGCGGCACGCACGCTGTTTCTTTCCTGGTGACTCATTTGCTTTTCAATCGCTTCTTTGCTCCACAGTCCCGACTCACTCAGCGCACTGCACGCCATTGCCCGAAAGCCGTGGCCGCAGATCTCTTTTCTTGTGTCGTAGCCCATCACACGCAATGCCTTGTTGATGGTGTTGTCGCTCATGCACTTATCCTGGTCGTATTCGCCGGGGAAAATAAACGCCAGATGCCCGGAGAGCGCTTCAGTTTGCTTCAGGATCGTAATTGCCTGCTCGGACAGCGGGACGATGTGCTGTGTTTTCATCTTTGTACCACGGTGAGAGAAACGCACATTTTCGATCTGCTCCCGTTCTTCCGGGATTATCCAGAGCTTCTGCTGCCAGTCGATTTCACTCCAGCGGGCAAAGCGCAGTTCGCTGGAACGCACAAAGAACAGCAGCGACAACTTAAGCGCATACCGTGTCAGCAGCCTGCCGGAGTAGTTATCCGTCCGGGATAATAATTCTGGTAGTTTCTCAAGCGGCAGGGCTGGGTAATGCTGTGTTTCCGGCGGCGTAAATTCACCGTCCAGATCCAGAGCGGGGTTTGATTTGATTAACTGCTTTTTCACTGCATAGCGCATGATTTCCGTAACGTAGTTTTTCAGTCGCGCGGTGATCTCCAGAAAGCCTTTGTTCTCCACCTTACGCAGGGTAAACAGCAGATCTTCCGTGACAATTTGATCGATGTACCTGTCCCCGATATCCGGGAAAATATACATTTCCAGCCTGCGCCGGATGGTTGTCGCATAATGTTCAGACCAGCGCCGGTGATCGGCATGCCAGTTCATGGCGATCTGGCGGAATGTCTGTCCGTTTTTCTTTTTCTGTTGCGCGATTTTTTTGTCAACGGAGGGATCGACCCCCTCACGCATTTTACTGCGTGCCGCATCGCGGAGCTGGCGTGCCGTAAGCAGGGAAACATCCGGGTAAGGGCCAAAGGCCAGCTTCTTTTCTTTCCCGTCAACGCGGTACTTCATGTACCAGAGTTTCGAGCCGTTAGGTTTGATCAGCAGGTACAGTCCGGCACTGTCGCCGAGTTTGAAGGGTTTGTCTGTGGGTCTGAGCTTGCGGATAGCGGTATCAGTGAGTGACATAGCGGGGGGCTCCATTCGTTCAACGAACCGTGAGGCCCCCGATTAAGCCCCCAAAAACTACAGATGTCAAGAAACCCGGCAATCCTTACCAGGACAGCCGGGTCAATCTAACTACTTGTTTTTATAACGCATTAAGACTCACTGAGATGTCTTAATACTAAAATCTGGCTCCTCTGACTGGACTCGAACCAGTGACATACGGATTAACAGTCCGCCGTTCTACCGACTGAACTACAGAGGAATCGTTGTGGAGGCTTATCTTAGCGGCGAAAAAACTTTTGTCAAACCCCAATTCCTACATTGGGGATCAATTGATGCTTCTCTCGACAGTTTGTTGCATTTACAGACATTTTAAATGGAAAAAACTTTGCAGCTTTTTTGATTCTCCCTCATCATTTGAAATGAGGTTTCAACTTTCTTCATTAAGGTCCACTTTGAACGTCTCCGCAGCCTTACGCCAGGTCGCATCCCGCACGCCCTGGTATGCCAAACGCAAGCGTTATAAAGTTCTCTTTTGGCGCGAAATTACCCCGCTTGCTGTTCCCATTTTTCTGGAAAACACCTGTGTACTCTTGATGGGAGTACTGAGCACCTTCCTGGTGAGTTGGTTGGGTAAAGAAGCGATGGCAGGCGTCGGGCTTGCCGACAGTTTCAACATGGTCATCATGGCATTTTTCGCCGCCATCGACCTTGGCACGACGGTGGTGGTTGCTTTTAGTCTCGGAAAGCGCGATCGCCGACGCGCCAGAGCCGCAGCCAGACAATCACTGGTGATCATGACGATATTTGCTATCGTACTGGCGGCGGTGATCCACTATTTCGGTGAGCAGATTATTGATGTCGTTGCAGGAGAAGCCACCCCTGATGTAAAAGCGCTGGCGCTAACCTATCTGGAATTAACCGTGCTTAGCTACCCTGCTGCGGCAATTGCGTTAATTGGCAGCGGCGCACTGCGCGGTGCCGGAAATACCAAAATACCGTTATTGATTAACGGTGGTATGAATATCCTGAACATCATCATCAGTAGCATCCTGATCTACGGCATTTTTTCCTGGCAAGGGCTGGGATTCGTCGGCGCAGGTCTGGGGTTGACGATTTCACGTTACATAGGTGCCATCGCCATTATATGGGTGCTGATGATTGGATTTAACCCAGCACTGCGCATTCCCCTGAAGAGCTATTTTAAACCGCTGAATCTTGCAATCATCTGGGAAGTTATGGGGATTGGTATTCCTGCCAGTATAGAGTCAGTTCTGTTTAACGGTGGCAAGTTACTTACGCAGATGTTTGTTTCAGGTATGGGTACCAGCGTCATTGCCGGTAACTTCATTGCCTTTTCGATAGCGGCACTGATCAACCTACCGGGAAACGCTTTAGGTTCCGCGTCTACCATCATTACTGGCAGACGTCTGGGAAATGGACAGATTGCTCAGGCGGAAATCCAGTTGCGGCATGTATTCTGGCTCTCCACAATCGGATTAACCGCCATCGCCTGGTTAACCGCCCCGTTTGCTGGCGTGATGGCTTCGTTTTATACCCACGATCAGGATGTAAAAGAGGTCATTGTCATCCTGATTTGGCTGAACGCGGCATTTATGCCGATATGGGCAGCATCATGGGTTCTTCCTGCTGGATTTAAAGGTGCACGTGACGCCCGTTTCGCTATGTGGGTCTCCATGTTGGGGATGTGGGGCTGTCGTGTTGTCGCCGGCTACACCCTCGGGATCGTATTAGGATGGGGTGTCGTAGGCGTCTGGATGGGGATGTTCTTCGACTGGGCGGTACGGGCCGCGTTATTTTACTGGCGCATGGTCACAGGCCGTTGGCTGTGGAAATACCCACGTCCTGAACGTGAAAAGTGTATAAAACAACCGTCTGCGTCTGAATAAGCGACGAAATGAAGAATATTTCAGCAAACGATCGCAAATATCTATTCAGGCTTTGACAACGCAGACAGGCATCGCTAATATTCGCCCCGTTCACACGATTCCTCTGTAGTTCAGTCGGTAGAACGGCGGACTGTTAATCCGTATGTCACTGGTTCGAGTCCAGTCAGAGGAGCCAAATTCTTGTTTTTATGCGTCTCAGCATGTCTCAATAGTATTTTGATTCAGAGAGTTAGCGTAGAAAACTGTCTCATTTCGTATTGATTTATCTCTCCGCATCGGGACAAATTGGTGGTCTAATTTGGGGTCATTTCAGTTCGATAATGGAGTGACCACCACATGCCCCTTACTGACAGCAAAATACGCAACACAAAACCGTCCACATCCCCCTTTAAGCTTACTGATGCTCATGGATTGTACTTACTTATCAATCCGGGTGGTTCACGTATCTGGTATCTCAAATACCACTTTAACAGTAAAGAATCCCGCATTGCATTAGGCTCCGATGACTGGCATCTTCAGGATCGTTTCCTTAATCCCCGCAGGAAAGAATTCTCAGACTGGGTCGGACTGAAATTAACATCCGGGCGATGTTTCCTATGATGCAATCTGGTCGAGTTCGTTGACAGACTCCACGCTGCGCGGCCTGCCGGACATTGAAATACTCACGCCCGGTAACAGATTACAGGGTATTCGCGAAATTTATGACGTGTGTTCCATGCCATTGATCTACGACGCGGATACCGGCGGCAAACCGGAGTACTTTGCAGTTTATATCAAAATGCTTGAACGGGCTGGCGTGTCAGCTGTCGTTATTGAAGATAAATGTGGGCTGAAAAAGAACTCTTTGCTGGGTAATTCAGTCAGCCAGCAACAGGAATCGATTGAAACGTTTTGCGATAAAATCCGTGTGGGTCGAATCCTGCCTGCGTTAATCCTGATGTATTACTGATCTTTATTTTTTCAGGCAATACTATCGATAGCCCGAAAAAAGGCATCTTCCGTCATCATAATATTATGGTGTGACACCTGATAGGCCCCGCGAATAAACCAGCCACTATCTGGTGCCATACACAAATAAAACGTCTGTCTTCCAGAGGCAGTGCCAGGCGCGTCAACGTTCATGGTGACACAACCTCTGTCCCCCGCCCGGCAGAGCTGCTCCGGAATAATACTGACGCTACGGTTCCCGTTCCGTAATCTGATAGTATTAATTTCATAGCGACATACGCCACTGTTAAGGCTAAGTCCGACGGTACTCAGGTCATGGAGATATTTTTTCGCTATGATGACCTCAATCCCGGAGTCCTCAAACCACACATTTATCTGCTGCGCCAGGTCATCCATCCTTTGGCAGAACGCCTGAATTTCAGCCTCAGCCGATGTATTACTGTCCGGTGCACGATTGTTATTCTGCTGCATCTTCTTAAAAAAACGCTCTCTGACTGACACAATATTTCCCTGTACGAATTGATGATATTAACTTTTATCCCGACGGGCGAAATCACTCCAGAGCTTTCTGTTTAAGCTATGCATAACGAGCCGTGAGTTGTTCCAGATGCCTTTCGGTCAGACGTTGCAGATCCAGCGACGTTTGATCCGGTTGTGCCATCAGGCGTAGCTGCTACTCCACCGGAACCACGCTGCTGAACGTCTGCATCATGGAAAAGACCGCCGATTTAAGTTCACTCACTGTCATATACTTGCCGCGCTTTTCGCCCAGCACATTCAGTTGGTTCGCAAGGTGTTGTAGCTGCGTCACCCCCTAATGCCAGACAGTGAGGTTTTCCGGAGGAAGCACGGTGGCACCGACTCTCCGTTGCCACCGTTCAGCCAGTGATCCAGCCTGCTCCGGCCATAATATAATCACCTGCTGAATAACCTGATTGCCATAATCAATATTCCAGTCCGGCGGAAGGCGGGCAAGTCTGGGTAGCGTTCAGAGAATGTTGTCATGATGGTGGATTCGGTCAGAGGGAGAGAAGCTAGATTGCCGCGCGGACGTCCAGGTAATGCTGATGTTTCATGTGCCGGATTAAGATTTTACCCTCCGGCATAAACGCCGTACCGTAGCGCACCAGCCCGACGCCTTTCAGCTCCGCGTCAATGGCGTAGCGCAGTTCACCCGGCTGCATTTGTTCCAGCAATACCACCGTCAGGCGTTGCAGGCGTGGCTCGTATTTCAGCAGCACGGTGGAGAGCTTCTCCATCAGTTCATGGGCAGTGCCCGGCATCCCCTGGAGTATCTTCGTCATATCCGGCAAACCGTAGTCCGGCAGGTGTGCCAGCGTACCAGCGCGGCAGTTGAGGATGCGCTGCATATTGTCCAGCACCGACAGGATGACCTGGTTTTCCTCACTGACCTGATGTAAATCGAGGCCACCGGCAAAGTTGCCAAAGAGGTTTTCATACAGTGAGGGGGCGTTATGGCGTCCGGGCATACTCAGTCGTCCTTCAGGGGTTGCAGGGTCAGGCGGTTATGCCCGGCTTCGATGACGCGCGGGTTGTCCGGGTTGAGGTCATCGCGGGCAAGCACCAGCTTCCAGTCGTTCTTCGCCATATCCGGCTGACGGAACAGCCCCACCACAGCGACAAACTGCGCCCTGTCATCCATCGGCATATCCAGACTGGCATCTTCCCCCGGTTTAACAACCAGACTGCGGCTGGCAAGGATTTCCGTTCCCGGCGCATCATCCCCCTGCGTCAGCAGTTGCTGATAGACCGTTTTATCAAAAGTCTTACGGTCCTTAAGCTGGTAGACACGCACCATCAGCGGCTCCGACAGCGAGGTATTTTCCTGACCGTCGGTGTTCAGCGCCTGGCGGGCGGTAACGTCCAGATGCAGGGTCTTCACCTGTTTGTAAAAAATGGATTTCATGGCCGATGATGTGCCGTCGCTGACGCTCTGCGTCAGGCCACAGCCGGTCAGCAGCGCTGGCAGGAGCAGCAAAGGAAGTCGTTTAATCAACAGAGTACGCAACATGTCGGTTTCCTTGTGGTGTGACGGCAGGCGACATACCGCAGTAGCCCCCGGCCTCAATGGTGAATGTCGCAGGCAGGTCCGGCGGCACCTCATCGCCCTCCATGCCCAGCACCCCGGTCATACCGAGGATAAAGGGGGTTTCGCCCAGTACCGGGGCCGGTAACAACGGCGTCGGCACGGTAAGCTGAATACGCGCTTTATAGCGCCAGCCGAGATACACCCGCAGCAGCACCAGAAAGTCTGCATAAATCAGCCCTTCCGGCAGCCAGCCCTGCGCCTCAGCGTGGTCTTCGGTATACAGGCCAATCAGCAACTGGCTGCTGACCTCGGTGGTTTCATCGCCCAGCACCTGGTAGCCGTCGAGCAGAAAATCCTCGTCGCCGTAAAAGCCCAGCGGCTTATCGATGTAAACCGTGCGCGGACAGTGCGGCGTCACCGTCGTCTGCGTGCGGGGCGCCAGCAAACGGACCAGCGCCTGAATCCCCTCTTCGGTGCGGGCGGGCAGTCGCATCACGCTGAGCAGCGCCAGAAAGCGCGACAGCGGCGCGGTAATATGCCGCTCAGTACCTGGAATACCCAGCCCGATAAGGCCCAGCAGACTCTGCGAGGTGGAGTCCCGCCCGCCGGGTTCAAAGGTCGCCGGGTACGAATACTTGCGCCAGATGCGGTAAAACTGCGTCAGGATGCGGTGGTTAAAAATATCGAGGAACGCTTCCTGCGCTTCATGCCCCTCGCGCTGCTGCGCGATATCGTCCAGCCAGGCGGTCGGCAGCGGCGAATCGACGCCGTACAGTCCATTGAAGGTGGTGCGCACCGTCGGCGGCGCATCCGGGTTCTCTTCGTCGTACTCCACCGCCTTCAGCTCGCTGACCGGGAAGCCCATGCCCGGATGTGGACGAAAGCGTACCGGGTCATCCGCCGGATTAATCGTGCTGCCGAGCGGCGGTGCATCCGGGTGGTCTTTTTCCAGTAGCTGACAGAAACGGTAAAAATTGATGCGGTGGATATCCCGTTCAAGCCGGGGGTTCAGCCGGGAATACGGCGGTTGTGGTTCTCCTGCCATTCGAGACGCTCTCCGGTAGACTGAATAATGACAATCAGACGGTTAAACAGGTGGATATCGGTATACAGTGCAAAGAAACGGTTGAGCATTTCGCCAAACAGACTGATATCGCCGTGACCGGCAAAGCCGTTGTCATCGAGAGTCACCTCTATCTGCACGCCGCGCAGAAAGTGTCCCTGTGCAAAACGTTCGGTTTCGCTGTGTTTCACATCGACAATCGCCGCCAGACGACGGATGTTCATCTCACTGCCCGTCCAGTTATACAAAGACAGCGCCCCGCGCAGCACCTCGGCGTTATCCATCATCCACAGAAAGCTGCTGCCAAGGTGGCTCAGCACCCGCCAGTGAAAGCGGTCCTGGTCCGGCGGATAGCAGGGCAGCGTCGGCGCGCAGAGATTACGCACCTGAATACGTGAAGCCGTGGACTTCACCACCGTATCCAGCAGCGTACTCTGCAACGCCCGGCGCGGGAGCTGGCCGTTAGTGCCGGTCAGGCTGAGTGACAGCTTTTCATCGTCCGGAACGGTATGGTTATCGAACGCCTCACCACCAAGAATCAGCCAGGTGTCGTGCAGCCCGGACGGGCCGCGCTTCACCCGGGTGTGGTAGTAATATTCCGGTGCGTCAACGCGCATCATCCCGCCCTTATGGCGGAAGCTGGTGAACGGCACATACACCTGATGCCCGGAATGGCGCGACGAGGTGACCGAGTCCACCGAATAGATTTCGGTATGCCCGTCCTGAACACGCATCGGGCGTAACAGGTACTCGGTCTGTAACGAGTCCAGATGCAGCGGGTCAGATTCGAGTGAAAACAGATTAATCACCGGAGCGCAGTGAAGCCGAAGGTGTTTCTCAGAGAAGGGAAACTCATGCGGCCACTGTTTATTCAGTACCACATCAATTTCAAACCAGGGCATCTCCTCCGGGAACACCACGTTCTCCAGGCCACGCAGCGCCACCGACATAAATTTCTCGCGGAAGGTGAAGTACTCCAGCAACAGCTGATAGCCGCTGAAGCTGCCGCTTTCCGGCAACAGCGCTTCCTCCCGACTGAAACCGCAGACGGTAAAACGGGCGTCCAGCGCCCTGCGGTCAGTATCACCGGGGAAGCGAATACCCGTTTTTGCCACATTCAGGGTTAGTGCCTCGTGCAGCGCGCAGGCCAGCGGCGCATCGGCATTGAGGTACAGCGGGATGCGGCTTAAATCGATGTTGCTCCAGTCCGCCAGTTGCCCACACTCAAAACGCAGTGTGATAACAGAACGCCCGTCCGGTTCAGTACCGATACCCGCACGGGAGAGCGATAATGGCAGCAGGGTCAGCGGCTGCGTGGTGGTATAACGGCAGCGCGTCTGTTTTTCACCAACAGGGCGCGAACGCACCTCAAAGCCCTTCGCCACCGCCACCGGCTCTTTCATCTCCCGCCAGTCGGCGGAAAACTCGACGATGGATAGCGACGGAATGGTGCGCAGGTAGTGCGGCCCGAGCATACTCACCAGCCCGCCGGTCAGTTCCGGCAGGTCATCGTCGAGTTTTTCCCGCAGGCGGCCCATCAGGAAGGCAAAACCTTCGAACAGGCGATCCACATACGGGTCACGGGCACCAGCTTTGTCGAGGTTTAAACTTGCCGCCCGATCAGGGTGAGCACGGGCGAATTCCTCGCCCGCTTCGCGCAGGTAGCGCATTTCAGCGTCAAAATAACGCAGGGTTAAGTCGTCCATAGTGTTTTATATTCAGCCTTGCAGGCCACTGAAAGGGGTTTCGTTGAAAGAATGAAGCGAAAGAACAACCTGAAATATCTGTCACTGCACATCAGATTTCATAGGTGTCATCCACCATTGACGCGATAAACCGGGCCTGACAGGGGCAGGAACTTTTGCTGTGTAATGTTCCGGTATATCCTCTGTCATTAAGGCTGTCACCAGGAATACTGCCTGTTATCATGTATAACCCTGGGTGCTGACCACAGGTTACCTTGTCCATTTCACGTGCAACCGGAATATCCATAATCGTAAAAGTGCCATCACCCTCCACAATGATGCCCCCGCAGGTGGTTTTATCCCCCACAACCAAATAATTACCTTCTGCCATAGTGGCACCTCCGAAAAATTATGATCGGTGTTACTGGCACAGCACTGCCGCTCGCGCCGGGTCAATGGCAATCAGCCCACCGGGCAACGATTCCATTTCCGGCTGTAGCCGGATTTTCTCTGCTTCACTGCGTCCGGCCTTCATCCGCAACAGTTTCAGGCGTCTCGCCTTCACCTCAAACAGCAGTCCCGGTTCCCACTGATTCAGGGTCAGGGTTGCCGTACGGGAATCCAGTTCACCCAGCAGGTGCAGGGCCAGTTCGTTTTTGCCGGTCTGTTCGGCAATACGCGCCATCAGCAGGCGCAGCAGCCAGCGACTTCGCGGCGTAGTGATTCCGGGGCGGCTTTGCAGCCAGGCCAGCGCTGCATCGGGGCCTTCACTGTCGGCAAGCGTGAGCGCTTCCGGCTCCAGTTGCAGGATATCGTCGTCGCCTGATACTGTGGTGGAGTTGGCGGTATGGTCGTCCTGCCAGCCGGCAGGATTATCCAGTACCTGCTGCTGTATCCAGTTCAGCGTCACCTCGTCAGCGAACGGCGTGCCGTCGTTAAAGGCCAGCGTCTCCAGTCCCGTCAGACGCGAGAGCAGCCCTTTCAGGTCGGCCTGAATAATGGCAGCATCAGCGTCACGCCCGGATTTCAGTAATGCCTGATGCAGATACCACTGAACGTCCAGCCACAGATGGTTCGCGCCGCGCGACAGCAGGCCGTCCGCCTCCTCCATCAGTTCCCGCCAGCTCTGTTGCAGATACAGCCGTTTGAGCTGCGCCCGCTGGTCTGGCTTTGGCGGCTCGATACGGGTACAGGGTGCCGAACTGTGGCGCTCTTCTGTTTTCGTTTGTTCCGCTGCCTGCTCAGTCAACCACAGTGCCCCGGCGATGCGTTCCGCTTCCGTTTTTGTCACTTCCGGGTATAACGACAGGCTGTCGAGCATCCGG
Source organism: Citrobacter sp. Igbk 14 (assembly GCF_028069825.1). Lineage (NCBI taxonomy): Bacteria > Pseudomonadati > Pseudomonadota > Gammaproteobacteria > Enterobacterales > Enterobacteriaceae > Citrobacter > Citrobacter sp. Igbk 14. The sequence goes on along the minus strand of NZ_JANEWM010000036.1, from coordinate 31,627 downwards.
CTGCTGCCAAGCCACTCCAGCGCCGCCTCCCGGTTACGTTTCCGTTGTGGATGCAACTGTGCGCCAAAATGTTGCATCAGCCCGGCAAGCAGTTCCAGTCCGTCGGCCAGCCCGCTTTCGCCATCCCGATGCAGCCGCGTCCACGCGTAATACGTCGCAACGCGGATAGCTGCTCTGTCAGTTGTTCCAGTTGTTCCGTCAGCCAGGGACTCGCCTGCACGCCAAGCAGTGGCGGGATAAAGGCACTGTCCTGCGACCAGTTCCCCTGGCTGTCACGAAACAGGCGGGCTACCGGGACGGTCTGGTAATTACCGTTATTCTCATCCGCCGGGCGCAGAGTCAGTTCCGGCTGCATCACCGCCATCTGGCGGCTGTCGTCACCATAACGGTTACGCACCTCCCGCCAACCGAGACGCCAGCGCACCGGACGTTCCGCTTTTTCCTCCGGTTGCAGGCAGTTGCCGCCATTTTCATGTTCATGGGGCAATGCCAACACCACCGTCAGTTCGCTGCGATCGGTCAACGTAAGGACGGATGGCAGAGGATCGGAATTGTCGGTATCGATAAGCGTGCCATCGGCAAAACGCACGCACAGATGACTGGCCTTCAGTTTCCCCTGCAACAGCCGCGCAGTATCAAATTCCGCATTCTGTATTCCCCAGGGATTCATCGCTCCCATCCGGGCAATACTCTCAGCAGACCAGGCGGTAAGCGCCGCCTGTTGCTGAAAATGTTGTGGCGAGACCATCTGGCCCCGTCCCCACAGTGGTCGTACTGTCTTCATCGCGCCTCCGCCTTACGCTTTCGCCTTCGGCATCTGCGACATCAGTGACAGATTCACGTCCATCCCTTCCACCTGGAAGTGCGGCACTGCGTACAGTTTCACGCGGAAGAAGCCCGGGTTGTCCTCGATATCCTCAACCACCACTTTCGCATCGCGCAGCGGATGGGATACCTGCAGCTCGTCGCCCGGATCGGTCATCTCGGTCACCAGACTGCGCACCCAGGTGTTGAGTTCCAGTTCCAGCAGACGACGGTCCTTGATGGTGCCGATGTTTTCGCGCTGAATAAGTTTCAGGTAATGGGCGATACGCGACAGCAGGAAGATATACGGCAGACGCGCGTTAATACGACTGTTGGCGGTCGCATCCGCAGTGCCATAGAGCACCGGTTTCTGGGTGGAGTTCGCCGAGAAGAAGCACGCGTAATCGCGTTTTTTGTAGTAAGAGAGCGGAATAAAGCCAAGATTAGCGAATTCAAACTCGCGGGTTTCCGGGATCATCACCTCAGAGGGAATTTTCACCTGGTTGCCGGTGTCCAAATCGTAAAGATGGATCGGCAGATCCTTCACGGCACCACCGGCCTGCGGGCTCGATTTGCGGATGCAGTCCATAAAGACCTGCACCCCAGCGGTGATACGCTCGTTCGCATCTGCTTCCGCCATCGCTGCCTCATCCAACCAGGTATTGATATCACTCAGGTGTGAAGCCGGTTTCAGGTTGATGTTTTCAAATAAAGAAGCGTAAACGCCCCCTGCTTCCGGACGTTCCAGCACAACGGTTTCGCCTGCAGACGAGGCATTTTCATTCTGTACAGACATCAGCATCTTCCTTATTTTATCCGTCAGTCTTTTGGCGCAAGCGCGGCGATTTCGCCACGCAGTTCATTACTCAACGCCGGGTCACGTAGAATCGTCCGCAGCTCTTTGCGGAACGTGAAGTTATCGAAAAGGTTAGATTTGAGATCGCGCAACAGGCTGCGCATGGCGAGAAGTGCCTTCATTTGTGGGATCTGTCTGGCTACCTGCTCCGGTTCAAAATCTTTTATATCTTTAAAAGTAAGCCGGATATTTTCTTCGCTTTTATCTCCGGCCAGAGTATTCTTGACAGCAATATTTACCGACGGATTAAATTTCGCTAACACACTGTTGAAATTATTCTTATTAATATCCACTTCTTCCCGTTCAGACAACGGACGCTGCTCCAGACCATTACTGAAATCCCTCGTAACCAGTAATTTCAGCGGCAGTTCCACCTTCTTCTGCCCATTATCTGCATGCAGGTCCAGTTTGATGTTAACGCGTGCTTTCGGTATCTCATTCTGAAACGAACTTGCCATATCCACCTTCTTCCTATCAGATGTTCAGCTGTCATCACTGACACGCTTTTATAAATCGCATTATGGATTAATTCACTGCAAAATACTGATGATTAAGATCAATAACCTTAAACTAAGCAATTATTCAGAATTTTACCCCAAAGAAAAGGACGATGGCAGGCACAGCAAACAGAACGAGACCAGGGAGGCAAACAACATGCGATTTCAGCTAAAAAGGCTGCCTGTGCACAGAATGGAAGCTGAACTTCCGGAAAAGAATATTCCTCACAGGAAATATTTCAATGTTGAAAAAAATAAAAAGAGTGTTCATACCTGAACAAATGTGACGCAAAGCCGCGCCATATCTGAATAAAAGCAGCACAGTCCAAAATAAGACCAATTAATTTTTAAGAATAAGACCCTGAAATATTCACAATAGTAATTAATTATTTGCATACACTTTTTCTTCAGCAACAAAACTCTTTCCTGAAAAATAAATAATTCTGGAATCACGATAAAAATGCCTTTTACATTTACATGATGTATGCAAATCACACCTTACATTGCCATGTCTCTCGTTACTGCTTTTCAGCAGCAAAAAAACATTCACCCAGCAAATACAAAATCAAATATGCAACACCTTACTTTAATTCCCATACTGGAAATTCATTTAATTCTTTTTTTCAGCGCTGACTGTCGAGTAATAAAGCTCTCCACATCCGACTGAACCGGAGAGACTGATGGCACCGTAACATTTACTGCGCATAAAACAGGTTGAGGCCAGAACCGGACTCCACCGCTCACAAATCTACGCATGGATGAACGAAGGCCATTTTCCGCAGTCAATTAAGATAGCCCCTGCCAGGGTGGCATGGCTTGAAAATGAAATGCGTGGTTCACTGACATTCATCGAACGTACGCCTGGAGTCTGTCGCGCCAGAGAGTTCTATCAGCGCACTTCTGCTGTTGTGCTGTCACAAACCCAACTGGTATAGCGATTACGTGACGATGGTTTTCCGGTTACGCAGTGGGGTATCAGTAAAATGGAGTCAGCCGTCGAACTGCTGTTACCTCACATCCCGGATGTACTGAGGGATAAAGCGTCATCTGGCCCGCCTGTTCGAGGGAAAATACCCGGCATGGCTGAAACAAATGAATCCTGCTGCACCGGAGGACTTTCAGCATTTCAGTCTTTCTTCCCTGCCCCATCGCCAGTTAGCCGCTCTGGCTGATGCAGGAGAAATGCTGTCACATCAGCCAGACAATCTGGCCCAGCTGGAACTGCACATGCCTGACGAACCCGATGTGCAGCAGGAAGAGAACCTGATTAACCTTTGTGCTGATATCGCAACACTCCGGAAACAATGGCAACGGGTCATCCGGGCACAACAGGTTACAACGCAGTATCAACAACATTACCCCGAAGGTAACTGATGTGACATTTTGCGTAAACGCTTCATCAGGAAACATCGGGAAATGTTTGAACCTGCTATCGGCTATCTCTGGCAGGAACAACTGAAGCGAAAAATTGAGCAGGAAGAGGTACTGACTCACTGGCGGGCTCTGATGAGTCATCGCCGCAGTGCGGACTACTATCGATGGCTGGATAAGCTGGATGAATTCTATCGCGCACTGTCACTGGTGTATCCGGTAATGGCAACCAAACTGATCTCCGCATGGGAAGTGGCGGGTTATCGTAAACTTGATGAACTCAAAGGGCACAAACCCTGGCATCTGGCACTGTGCGATGAAGCGGGCATGATTTCGCTTGAATCTCTGGTGCCACTATTGAGTCGCAGCGAGAAAGCGTTTGCTCTCAAAGCTATTTTTGAGAAATTATCACTTGAACTCAACACGTCAAGAATTAAGCATGGATTAGGTTTACGCATATTAAAGCATCAGACCAGGCTGGCTTTCGTCTGCAGATTGTTAATCTACTCTCATCTGTCTTTTTCGAAATAGAACCATTGCAGGTACGGTATGAATCAGCAGCATACGAATAATATGGTTGGCCATAACAAAACTCGCGTCTGCTTTTAACGCCAGCGCTGCAAATGACATCGATTCCACACTGCCTGGTACCCAGGAGAGCATTAACACCGGGAAAGGATAGTCCAGCAAACGCGCGGTGATAAATGCCATGAACACCGTCACCCCTACCCCTATCAAGACAAGCTGAGCCGATGACCAGAGATGACGGCCAAATTCAGCCATCGAAAACGGCGTAAAATGGTGCCCCAGCACGATCCCCATCAACACCATGCTAAGCTGGTTAAAGAGATCGGGAAAAGTGAGCGGTTGCGAGGATAAAGTGTGCAACGCCGCTGCGCAGATCAGCGAGGTGATCATATAGGGCGCCGGAAAATGTAAGCGCGCCAGGAATTTCCCCGTTATATATCCTGCTACTACCATTCCCACCAACCACAGCAGATTGTGGCCGGAGAAAAAAACGGCTGGAGTCGATGCCAGAACATCTGTGGATACGCCACGGGTGAAATAGCCGGCCAGAAACGTCAGGGTAATGAGACGCAGAGAATGCGAGATAACAATCTTTTGTGGCGGAGTCTTAATATGGGAGGCTAGCGCCAGTACCGCCGCCATCGCTCCGGGCACCGCACCCAAAAGCGCCTCCTCTTTACTCCAACCCAACCGCCGTACACACCAGAAGTAGCTCAAGGTAAATTGTAAAGATAAGCAGAGTAATAACAGAGCAAAAAAAAGACTGAGCTGATGATGTTCACCATATGAAAAATCCCTAAACATCATCCCGATTGAGATACCGAGAGAAAGCTGGATAACCGTTATACTCCCCGGCATTGAGGTTACGAAGATCCCAACCCGCTTAAGTATAATTACGGTAAAGAGGGCACCAAACATCATACCCAGTGGAACATTACAGAACGTGAATCCCTGCCCGACAAGAAAACAGAGGATAATACCTGCCAATACTCTCATCGACGCCCTCTCCAGGCCGATTGCTCAATCACAAACTGATATCGGGCGTGGAACCCACGTTCCCCGCCATCAGATTCACCCTTTACTGGCTTTTTTACGCAATTCAGTCACCGGTACGCCACCAATCCCCCAGTTATCGGTTTCGACTTCGTCAATAACCACAATAGTTGTATTGGGATTTTTGTTAAGCACATCTACCAGTAGCTGAGTCACACCCTCCATCAGCTGTTTCTTTTGTTTATCGGTAGCACCTTCTTTGGTGATCTTAATATTTACGTAGGGCATAAAAACTCCTGCAAACCAGATAATTATGGGAAATGCGCACAGATAGAACAGCACACACGTTAAACAGCAGAACAGAGTCATAATGCTTTTGAAAACGAGTTCTGCCGGAAGAACTATTAAGGTCACTAGCTAAAATATAACTATTGTCATTATTTTCTAAAATAACCAGAATATTTAACTTTGTTGTATTGTAAATAACTCATCGCTGCGGCGATAAATAACGAGGCGGCCCCCAGCAATATGGAGTAAGTCATTCCATTTTTATTATTCTGAAAGATACTGACGACTAATGGGCCAAGGATCTGCCCCACCCCATATGTCAGCGTAACAAGACCGAGGAGATTAATCTTTTGGGGTGCGCTTATTTTTCTAGCCATCGGCATGACCAAAGAGCTTGTACCCATAAATGTGCCACCAAATCCAATACAGCTAATGGTTAACAGCAGTGGCGAGTTAATAAATATGGCCATGACTACGCAGATCGCTTGCACACTTAAGTTAACGCTCAGGCAGGATAATATATTCCATTTGCGAGCAGCCCATAGCCAGCCATAGCAGCCAGGAATAACGGCAAGACCGACAATAGACCAGATATGGTCGGCTAAAAAAGTGTTGCCAACACCCCGGGCCATTAACGGCAAATACGTGGCGACAATGATATAACCGAACCCCGCCAGGCCATACAGTAAGGCTAAATTCCACCACTGGATATCCGACTCCGCGCCTGCGGCAGCTTTTACTGGGGAGATCATATGCTTATCTTTCGGCAAAAGCATCGTCAGTATGACGAAAAGTATCGCTGAAACGATGGCTGCGCCAATCCACAACACATGTGAATTTAAGGCGTAGGATTCGCCAGCAATGACATATTCATTGCCGATAAATATGCCCATTCCTACGCCCGAAAACAAAGAGGCGATAACAAAAGGGTTATGGGTATGCTGCAAGACCAGCATTGAACCAAATATCATCATTCCCGCGCTTGCCACACCTGCGAGGAACCTGATTAACAAAACAATTTCTGGCTGGGTCACTTTTGCCATCAAAAAAATCAGCATGACGGTAAGTAGTGCTGAGACCAGTAACGACACTCTTAACTTATTGACCGCGCTAAAAATACCAAAAGAAAAAAGGAGGCTGCCAACAAGGTAACCTGCGTAGTTGGCGCTGGCAATTATCGATAATTGTGAAAAGGTGAGCAGTCCTTCATGAAGCATAACCGGGAGCATAGGCGTATATAAAAAGCGCCCAATGCCCATTCCTAAGGTCAAGACGACCATACCAAATACAGCAGTACTCAACTGACGGAGGCCAACAGCACTGTGATCGAGATCCATATTTTGGCCTCAAAAGACGAATTAAGTTTGATTGTTATCTTACACAAGGAAATGATAATAAAAAGTTAATAAAAATGACGAAAACATTCACTTTGAGTGATGCTTCTATGAACAGTACCTCTCTGAATTTGTTTAAAACGGTGGCGGAAACGGGCTCCATATCCGCTGCTGCACGCAGTCTGCACTGCGTTTCTTCGAATGTCACAACCCGCCTTAAACAGCTGGAAGCCAGCCTTGATGTCTCTCTGTTTGTGCGCGAGAAAAATCGACTCTACATTACCCCTGAGGGCGAGCTGCTTCTGCGCTACGCCAACAAAATTCTGGCGTTGTTAGAGGAAGCGGAATTGTCCATGCTGGGGACAAAAGTGGCGGGGCCATTGCGTATTGGTGCAATGGAAACGACCGCAGCGGTACGTCTCCCTTCGATACTGGCGAATTTCCACCGAGAAATGCCTTCCATTGAGTTAAACCTGAAAACCTCCCCTACTGAGGCGCTGGTGCAACACATTCTGAACAATGAACTGGAAATCGCATTCGTTGCCGATCATCAGGGGCTGCATATGGAAAATTCGCCCCTGCAATCACACGTGTTATGTCAGGAAACGCTGGTACTGGTAACGGCGGCAGAGCACCAGAATGTCATTACTGGCGCTGACCTCCAGGTGACAAGGCCGCTGGTCTTTGTTAAAGGGTGTAACTATCGCTCCCGCCTGGGAGAATGGCTGCACCTACAGGGGGTCGATTACGCCGATCCTCTGGAATTTGGCTCTTTTCAGGCGATCCTTGGCTGTGTGAGTGCCGGAATGGGGATTGCGCTGTTGCCGGAAAGTGTTGTCAGACAGTATGAAAATAACTTCCCTATCCGAAGTCATACGATTACGCCACAGATAGGTAAAGTGAACACCATGATGATATGGCTAAAAAGCCGCGAAGTCAGCCGGGTACTTAATCACTTTGTCTCGTTTATTACACGGGCTTAAGCGATTGCGTCGGGTCACGCCAGGCAGCCGGCAACCCAGTGTATTCATGGATGCTAAATATCTTATCCATAACAGGGACAGGCACTTCACATCGTTGATTAAAGTTATGTAAATGTAAATTATTTACACTTTGCAATGATTGTAATTGCTAGTGATTATCATTTATTGTACGCAGGCAAAAAAATGAGCCCCTGCTCGGGTCACTGTACGTTCCAATTACGCTGGGATATAAACGATGAATGCTCTGCCTCGCACTGGACTGCGCCGTATCACGCTTGCTTCTGCTCTGATCCTCTCTGTCAGCCTGCCGGCTTTCGCTCAGGATGCGTTAACGCTGTATACCACCCGTGAACCGGGTCTGATTCAGCCCCTGCTTGATAGCTGGACGAAAACCAGCGGTATAAAAGTCAGCACGGTCTATATCAAGGACGGCATGCTTGAGCGTGTTAAAGCGGAAGGTAAAAACTCCCCTGCCGACCTGCTGATGACCGTTGACGCCGGGAACCTTATCGATTTAGTCGAAGCGGGTGTGACACAACCCGTGGAGTCAGAAGCACTGAAAGCGGCGATTCCGGCCAATCTCCGCGGTGCAGATAACCAGTGGTTTGCGCTGTCAATGCGTGCGCGTGTGTTGTACGCCGAGAAGTCAATGCCAATCGATAACTGGCATTACGAGCAACTCGCCAACCCTGAGTACAAAGGTAAAGTCTGTATCCGTTCCGGACAACACCCGTATAACACTGCATTGATTGCCGCCATGATCGCGCATCACGGTGAAGCAAAAACGGAAGAATGGCTGCGTGGCGTGAAAGCGAATCTGGCACGTAAAGCGACTGGCGGCGACCGTGACGTTGCCCGCGATATCCTCGGGGGTATTTGCGATATTGGCCTGGCGAACTCCTATTACGTCGGCCATATGAAAAATGCCAAAGAAGGCAGCGATGCACGTCAGTGGGGCGATGCAATTAAAGTCGTTAAGCCAACCTTTGAAAATGGTGGCACGCACGTCAATATCAGCGGCGCTGCAGTAGCACGCTATGCCCCCAATAAAGCCGATGCCGTTAAGCTGATGGAATATCTGGTTTCCGCACCTGCCCAGCAGCAGTACGCGAAAGCGAACTTCGAATACCCGGTACTGAAAGGTGTCACTCTCGACCCAGTGATCAACGCGACAATTGGTGAGATCGACGTCGATAAAATTCCGCTAACCGAAATCGTGAAATACCGTAAACAAGCAAGTCTGCTGGTAGATAAAGTTGGATTCGATCAATAAACTTCTGCAGTTTCCGACGTTACGCGGCCTGGTTTCCGGGCCGCAGTCATTATTAACGCCGTTGCACCTTGGGGCGCTTTGCATTGCGCTTGGCGTCCTGACTCCCATCATTGCGCTTATCTGGCAAGCTACCCAGTCGGATTTATCGCACTGGGACAATCTCATTACGTTTGTGCTACCTGCAGCATTAAAAAATACCGTGCTGCTGTTAGCCGGTGTTGCCGTGTTGGTTGGCGTGATTGGCGTAGGCAGCGCCTGGGCCGTCACAGCATGGGACTTTCCTGGACGTAAGATCCTCAGTTGGGCGTTGCTGCTGCCGCTGGCGATGCCAACCTACATCGTCGCCTTTGCCTGGCTCGATCTGCTGCATCCGATCGGCCCTCTGCAAACCTTTATCCGCTTCCTGCTGGGCTTTGACAGTCCACGACAGTTCCGGCTACCGGATTTGCGCTCGCTTGCCGGCGCGATTATTTTGCTCGGTTTAGTGCTCTACCCTTACGTCTATCTGACGACCCGCGCCACCTTTATCAGTCAGCCGGCCCATTTACTGGAGGCTGCCCGCACGCTGGGATGTAGCGCTACCGGGACGTTCTTCCGTGTCGCCCTGCCAATGGCGCGCCCGGCACTGGCTGTCGGCATCAGCCTGGCACTTCTGGAAACGCTCAACGATATTGGTGCATCGGAGTTCCTCGGCGTACAAACGCTAACCGTCACCGTCTACACTACGTGGATCTCTCGCTCTGATTTATCCGCCGCTGCACAAATCGCCTGCATGATGCTGATGTTTATCTTCTTCATTCTGACGCTGGAATTTTACGGACGCAGAAAGCAAGGGTTCAGCAGCCGCAGCCTGCGGGAAATCCAACCTACTCGCGTGCACGGCTGGCGTGGCTGGCTACTTGGCGCTGTCATTTCGCTACCCGTTATATTGGGCTTTGTGGCCCCGGTTCTCTTTTTGATGTGGGAAAGTGCCAAACGCTTAGGGGACACGAGCCCACTGTCCGCCTCGTTGCTTTCAGCATTACAAAATACGCTCTTGCTGGCAGCAGGCACCACGCTGGTGGTGATTTGCGTCAGCTTGCTGGTCGCCTGGAGCGCACGCCATAGCGCGGCAGACAACGCGATGCCAGGCTTTCGTCGTGGCGTGATGCGTCTGGCCTCCCTCGGTTATGCGGTGCCCGGAACGATTCTGGCGATTGGTTTTTTGCCCCCAGCGATGGCTGTCGATCGTTGGCTGGCCGACTTACTGGATATTCGCGGGTTACCGCTGATGTCTGCCGGTATTTTGTTGGTCATTTGCTGCGCGATGCGCTTCCAGGCAATTGCCATCGGTGCACTGGACTCCGGTCTGGGCCGCATTCCGCCGTCACTCGAACAGGCTTCACGCTTGCTCGGCGAAAACGGTGCCGGAACATTTGCCCGCGTTCATTTTCCGTTACTGCGTCCGGCATTAGTGAGCAGTGCATTGCTGGTTTTTGCCGATGCGATGAAAGAACTGCCAACAACGCTGCTGTTGCGCCCGGTAAATTTCGAAACGCTGGCCACTCTGCTGTATGCAGAAGCCGCCCGCGGAACCTATGAAGAAGGCGCGATTGCCGCGCTGCTGATTGTTTTAGCAGGTACACTGCCCGTTATATTGTTGGTGCGTCACCAGATGACTCGCCGTGGTTAAGAGAGCAACAATGTCAGAAATCGCATTACGACTCCAGGACGTGCACGTTGCCTACGGCAACAGTCAGCAACCGGTCCTGACCGGATTCTCAATGTCGGTACACAAAGGGGAAATTGCTTGTCTGCTTGGCGCTTCAGGCTGTGGGAAAACAACGGTGTTGCGTGCAGTTGCCGGTTTTGAACGACTGCAGTGTGGAGAAATCTATGTCTCAGAGCGGCGTATCGCTGGCCCCGGCGTTCATTTGCCACCGGAAAAACGTCATGTCGGCATGGTCTTTCAGGAATACGCCTTATTTCCCCATCTGACAGCACAACAAAACGTGGCCTTCGGTTTACGGCGTATGCCACGCGAAGCGCAACAGGCCAGAGTGACGGAGCTGTTGAAAATGGTGGAATTGCACAGTCATGCTAACCATTACCCCCATGAGCTTTCTGGCGGGCAGCAGCAGCGCATCGCGTTAGCCCGCGCGCTGGCGCCACACCCAGAAATTTTACTGCTGGATGAGCCCTTCTCCAGCCTGGATAAGCGCACACGCGAGCGCCTTGGTAATGAGGTCCGTGATATTTTACGGGCTGCCGGCCAGACCGCACTGCTGGTTACCCACAGCGAGCATGAAGCTCAGTTGATGGCGGACCATATCGGTTTTGTGAAAATGGGTCAGTATCAGCTTAAAAAGGCGGCCCACCATAGCCAGGGCTAAGAAAGAGCCGCGTGGTGACATCGCTAATGTGTCTGCATCAGACTGATATTCACCGGCATCCCGGAACGGCGTTCCAGTGCCTGATTCCCACGATTTACATCCACGTCATTCCCGCTGATAAAAGTACGCAAAACGGGGGTGACGGGCAGCGGAACCTTTCTGTCAGATTCATATTCGGAGCGATTGCGGGACAGCGGTTCATGAACTTCAACCCAATGGCTACCGTCTGGCTCGGTGCTGAATTTTACCGGTCGGTCAATAATCTGAACACGCGTGCCAACCGGCACAGTATCAAACAGGTATTTGATGTCGTCATTACGCAGACGGATACAGCCCTGGCTCACGCGTAGCCCAATACCGAAGTTGGCATTAGTACCATGAATGGCGTACAACCTGCCGATATAGATAGCGTACAATCCCATCGGATTGTCTGGCCCGGCAGGCACAAACGCCGGTAAGCTTTCCCCACGAGCAGCATACTCCCGCCGGGTATTTGCCGTGGGCGTCCAGCTTGGTGCTTCCTGTTTACGTTCGACCGCCGTGACCCAGTTGCGCGGAGTTTCTCTTCCTGCCTGCCCAATACCAATAGGTAACACCTCTACCGTATTAGCACCCTCAGGGTAATAGTAGAGCCGCATTTCCGCGACGTTGATAACGATGCCTTCACGTACGGTATCAGGTAAGATTAATTGTTGTGGCACCACCAGTGTGGAACCCGACTTCGGCAGAAACACATCCACACCAGGATTGGCTTCGAGCATGTTGCTCAATCCCTGTCCATACTGTGCGGCAAAAGCCTCCAGGGGCTGAGTGTTACCAGCGGGAATCGTTATCGTCAGAGGGCTTCCCACCAGACGGCTGCCCTCAGGAGGCAATGGGTAGCTCACCGCCTGCGATCCCTGACTCGCGAGCAGCATAACAAAAGCACACAGCAGTTTTACACGACGCATCTTTTTCCTTTCCTTCGTCGCAACATATATCCGTTAAGTATAGCTTTTTTATCTGTTTTAGGGGGTTACGACGAGAATGCACATAAAAAGCCCCGCCATAAAGCGGGGGTCGTGAGCGGCTACGCTTCTTTGCCATCCGGTAATACAATATTACTGGCAGCTAACTGCCCCATATTGCTATACATCGCGCAGGCAGCTTCAACAATGGGCATCGCCAGCGCGGCACCACTGCCTTCGCCTAAACGCATTCCCATGTTGAGATACGGCTCCAGTTCCAGGTGCGCCAGTGCAGTACGAGCGCCCTTCTCGGCGGAGAAATGCGACGGGATCAGATAAGGTTTAATCTCCGGCGCTATCTGACAGGCAGCCAGTGCCGCTGAATAAGACAGGAAACCATCCAGAATGACCGGCAGACCACAAGACGCCGCACCTAACATCACCCCCGCCATTCCGACAAGATCAAAACCACCCACTTTTGCCAGCACATCAATACCATCACGGCTGTCCGGCTGGTTGACGGCAATGGCCCGGCGAACAACATCAACCTTATTGCCTACCCTCGAGAGTGGAAGGTTAGCACCAATACCCACCACATCCTCTGCATCGCTACCGGTTAACACACTGACAATCGCAGCCGCAGGAGTGGTATTTGCCATGCCAAGCTCACCGACGCCAAACAATGTTACGCCATCATCCGCCAGTTCTCGGGTATACCGAATCACTTCCAGCAGCAGCTCTTCGGCTTGTGAGCGACGCATTGCCGGCCCTTGTGCAATATTGCCGCAACCGCGCGCTACGCGCATGTTCACTACGCCAGGAATGAGTTCGGCGTCAATTCCCACATCAATCACATGCACCTTTGCACCAGCCTGAGCGGCCAGCACACAGACACCGGTCGTTCCGCGCGTCATATTGGCCGCCTGAATCGCCGTAACGATCTTAGGCGAAACAGCAACACCTTCATCCCACACGCCGTGGTCGGCGCACATCACCAGCATCGCTTTCCCCCCGACATGCGGCACGCCTTTCAGGCCTGGCATACCGGCCAGTTGCACAGCGAGAGATTCGAGTCGCCCAAGGCTTCCCGGCGGCTTAAGCAGGCCATCAATATGTTGCTGCGCGCGCAACATTGCAGCGCTATCGGGTGAAGGGATCGCGTGAAGTAAAGAGGATAAAGTCTGCATAAGGGTTCCAGTATGTTGACTGACTCAAAGCAGAGCCAGCAGGAAAACCAACTCGCCAAGTTCAATGGCCGCACCCAGCGTATCGCCGGTTTGCCCACCTAACGTGCGTTTTAATAACTGCCCAAGAATGAAGATCGCCACCAACGTAACAACCAGTGCTGCCACACCGCGCATGCCAGGAAGCAGGACGGCCGCCAGGATCGCCGTGAACCCCAACGTGACACAGGTTTGTCGTCCGGTAACTTTGCCAATAAAGACATTTCCCAGCCCTTCTTCGCGGGCATAACGGTGTCGATACATCAGCAAAACAGCGCTACCCCGCCCAGCGACGCAGGCTGCAGCCAGTGCCGCCAGCATCGGCGTCCCGCGCAGCGCCAGTTCGCTCACCACCAGCACTTTGGCCAGTAGCACAAAGATCAGCGCCAGTCCGCCATGAGTCCCGAGTCGACTGTCGCGCATGATTTCCAGCATCCGTTCGCGTCGACGTGCAGAAAAAATGCCGTCACAGGTATCCGCCAGTCCATCAAGGTGAAAACCGCCGGTCAGCAGCGCCAGCGCCAGCACGGCAAACAGGGCGGCCAGAGGAATACCACACCAGGGTTGCAGCACCATAAAGACCAGCCCCGTCAGTCCCCCCAGCACAACACCTATAAGGGGGAACATGACGATACCGCGTGAATAATGCTCAAAATCCAGCCCTTGCGACCAGCGCGTTGGAACGGGCAACCGACTGATAAAAGAGAGCATTGCCCAGAACAACTTACTCATTTAATTTTGACTCCAATTCCTGATACCACCAGCCAGACCTCATCCGCTGCCGCCGCCAGGCGTTGGTTAACACGTCCGGCAATATCGCGAAAATGCCGTGCCAGACGGTTCTCCGGAACGATCCCCATTCCCACTTCGTTAGTGACCAGCACCACCTTTGCGGGGCAGCGCTGACAGGCTGCGATCAACGAACGGATTTCATCTTCGATGGACCGCTCCATCGCCGCATAATCCCAACTGTCAGGATCGCTGTCACCGCCCAGCGCAAACAACTGGTTGGTCACCATCGTGGTGATGCACTCCAGCAGAATGGCTTCCTGCGGATCGTTCGCCGCCGTGATCAGCTCATCAAGATGTTGCCAACGCTCAGCAGTACGCCAGTGTGCGGGACGCCCATCGCGATGGTGCTGAATACGTGCTGCCATCTCCTCATCAAAAATCTGCGATGTGGCGATATACAGCACCTGCGGGGAATCGGCAATTAACGCTTCCGCATGTCGACTTTTTCCGCTGCGGGCACCGCCCGTCACCAGAATCATCATACGGGCTCCCGGTGCTGCTGCATGATGGTATAAATTTTCTCAATATCGATGTGTTGTCGCATCGCATCCGCCAGCAGATCAAACTGCTGCGATTTATATTGCGCGTATTGGAAAGTGGAATCCAGCGCGGTTAGCCCTTTGCGTTCACGCAGGCCGTTGACCAGCGCACGGGTGAATTCATCACTGTCAAACAGACCGTGCAGATAGGTGCCCAATACCAGTCCGTCTGCGCTCACCGCACCATCAGCCATAGCACCACCGTTTTTATGCAGCGTCATGACGGGCTGGCAGTCATCTGTTAATTGCGTTTCACCCATATGAATTTCATAGCCGCGTACGGATAGCTCCGCAACACCCGCCAGCCAGTCCGGCAGCCTGGCAGACATCACCCCTGCCACCTGGGTCGTCGTTTTATGCTGGGCAAAATGGGTCACGATATTCAGCAGCCCGAGCCCCGGCAGCGTGCCGAGTCCTGACTCAACATCATCAATGATGGTGTCCCCGAGCATCTGATAGCCACCGCAAATTCCGATTACTGGTACGCGCTGACGGTGTAATTGCAACACGCTGTGGGCTATACCGCTTTCACGTAACCAGACCAGATCGCCCAGCGTATTTTTACTGCCCGGCAGGATCACCAGATCGGCTCCCACCAGCTCCTCCGGGTGGCGCACATAGCGCACACGAACATCCGGTTGAGCGGCAAGCGCGTTGAAGTCAGTAAAGTTAGAAATATGTGGCAGTTGGACTACGGCTATCTCAATATCTCGCTTATCCGTGCGTACGTACTTCCCTTTTTGCAGTGCTACGCCATCTTCATCTTCGAGATCCACATCCAGCCATGGCATCACGCCCAACACCGGAACGCCGGTCAGCGCCTCAATTTGTTCAATGCCGGAGTGCAACAACGCCACATCACCGCGAAACTTGTTGATGATGACCCCTTTGACTCTGGCGCGTTCATGGTCGTGCAGCAGCGCCAGTGTGCCGTAAATGGAAGCGAATACCCCACCACGATCGATATCCGCCACCAGAACGACCGGGCAGCGCGCCATCTCCGCCATCCCCATATTGACGATATCGCGATCGCGCAGGTTGATTTCTGCCGGGCTGCCCGCCCCTTCCAGCACGACAACATCAAACTCCTGCGCCAGACTGTTATAAACAGAAATAATCTGTTCACGCAGCCGCGGTTTATACTCGTGGTAACTGACCGCATCCATATCAGTTGCCACTTTGCCCATCAACACGACCTGTGCTTTACGATCGCTGGTCGGTTTAAGCAACACCGGATTCATACGAACATCCGGCGTTATCCCTGCCGCCTCAGCCTGAAATATTTGCGCGCGCCCCATCTCCTTTCCTTCCGGCGTAATGCCAGAGTTCAACGCCATGTTCTGCGATTTGAACGGCGCGGTACGCAATCCATCCTGATAAAAAATACGACACAGTCCGGCGACGAGCACGCTTTTGCCAACATCAGATGCCGTTCCCTGCAACATTATTGCCTGCGTCATGACGCCTCCTTCAGTGCGTTCTTTCGCATACAGCTAAAAAATTCAGCCTCTGTTTTACACAGCGGGAAGCCCAGCTCGGTGTGCAATTTCACCAACCATGGCGGAGTTAACCCAGCTTGTTCAATAAGATCGGTACGGGCGAACACGTCACCCGGCGTACCGTGCGTCAGCACTTCTCCGCGACGTAAAACGTACACCGCATCGCTGACTTCATAGATGAGATCGATATCATGGCTGGAAATAACCACATGATTTCCTTGCGCCACGATGCGTTTGATAATCTCGATCATCTGCGTACGCCCTGATGGGTCGAGACCGGCGGTGGGTTCATCCAGTAACAAATACTGCGCTTGCAGCACCAGCGCCCCCGCAATCGCCACGCGCTTTTTTTGTCCGTGGCTGAGACACTGAATGGGCTGATGACGAAAATGTTGCGCATCGACCAGCGTAAGCGCATCGTCCACCCGACGGGCAATTTCAGCCTCGTCCACGCCCAGATTACGCAGGCTAAACGCGATGTCACTGTCGATATCGGTATAAAAGATTTGCTGATCGGGGTCCTGAAATACCGTTGCTACCTGCTGACGTAACGCCAGCAGGCCGCGCTTGCTGTAATCCAGTGGTTTTCCTTGCCACATCACCGCCCCCTGTTGTGGGCGCAGTAAACCGCTCAGGTTCATAAACAACGTGGACTTCCCGCAGCCATTGGCCCCCACCAGTCCGGTGACGGCATGTTGAGAAAAGTCCAGCGTTAACCCTTTGAGAATCGGGTCATCCTGGTAGCGAAACCAAAGCGCTGAGGTGGCAAGCATACTTTTCCTTACAGGTGAAAATCACCCTGATACAGTTTGATATCCAGTGTGGTGGTCATTTGCTGATAACGGATCAACACGCGGGTAAACAATAGTCCCACCAGCATCGCCAAAGAGCGATAGCCCAACGGCAAGCTACGATAACCAAAACGCAGCGTTTGTGCGCGATGAATGGCGAGTGCCTCGTCTAACAGGATAAAAATAAATCGCCAGGTCAGCAGAATCAGCTCGGTCATCAGTCGTGGAACACGTGCACGTTTGAGCAGAATAATTAACTGCGGAAACGGTAAATTCAGCACCAGCCAGAACGTAGCAGCCAGCGCCGCAAGGCTTCGCCAGAACGTTTCATTGGCCGTGTGAATGCCCGATGAAGTGATCCCCAGCCAGAAACTGCCCACGGGTACGCTGGCCAGTAATGTATGCGGGTCGCGGCTGACGCTAAACAAAATCGTCACGACGCCCACCAGCAAAAAGCCAAACGGTAACGCCATCCAACGACACCAGCGCCAGAAAGAAACCCGCAACAGCCAGCAACTGAGCGCCGCTATCAGCAACATCTCGATACCCTGCCCCAGCGGGGGCAGAGTAAAGGCCAGAATCATCATCACCAGCCAGAGCAAGAATTTTCGCTGCGGTGAGACATGAAACCAGCGGCTCTGGTAGCTCAGTCTGTCAAGCCCGGTCATCACGGCGCTGCCTGCCCTTGGTATACCCCAGGATATAGAAAATCACGGCAGCCCCCAACGAACCCTGTAGCGTAAACAGCAGGCTTTCGATTTCACCGCTTGCAGGTTCATACAATGGCTGGAACCACGGCTCATAATGTGGCGCGATAGCCTGAATCTGGCTTTCCGCTTCACCGTCCGAACCGCCGTATTCTCCGCCGTGGTTGATGAAAAACGGCAGGACCACCAGCGCAACGACCATCCCTAATAAAATCAGCGTCTTTTTCATCGTTAATGTCCTTGTGCGGTAATCAACTGGCGTTTGGTTAACTGGTCATAAATCATCACGGTTAGCAGCCCCTCAGCGATCGCAATTGGAACCTGCGTCAGACAGAAAATACCCATAAATTTGATAATTGATCCCATCGCCCCCGCAGAGGGATCCGGGAAGGCGACGCCCAACTGCACAGAGGTGACGAAATAGGTAACGAGGTCTGCCAGCATGGCGCACAGGAAGACGCAAACATCACGACGGAACCCCGCGCGACAGGCCATCTTCCACACCATATATCCAACAACCGGGCCGATTACCGCCATCGACATCCCGTTCGCGCCAAGCGTTGTCAAACCGCCGTGGGCCAGTAACAGCGCCTGGAACAGCAAGACGATTGCCCCAAGAATCGCCACCACCCCCGGCCCGAACAGGA
This sequence comes from Citrobacter sp. Igbk 14, assembly GCF_028069825.1. NCBI lineage: Bacteria > Pseudomonadati > Pseudomonadota > Gammaproteobacteria > Enterobacterales > Enterobacteriaceae > Citrobacter > Citrobacter sp. Igbk 14. The sequence goes on along the minus strand of NZ_JANEWM010000036.1, from coordinate 13,183 downwards.
TAACCGCCAGCCCCACCCCTGTCGGATGTGAGCAGCTCCCGGTAACGGAAGGTATTTTTAGCGCCGACAGGACAAAAATGAAGGCGCCACACAGGGCCAGCAGGACTTTCTGGTGGTTATCTTCCTGCACGATTTGACGCAGACGCACTAACCCGTACCACAGGCAAGGTAGAAACAGCAGCCACCAGGCCAGCGCCCACATCGGTGGCAAAAAGCCTTCCATAATGTGCATCGCAAACGCCTGCTCAGGAACAATCATCAGTAATAGTGCCGCAGCTAACCCGCTGAAAGACAGCTGTTTGAGCTGTTGTTCAAGCTTCATTGTGCATACTCCCACTGTTTATTAACCAGAATGGTTGAGAAATAAGGTAGCGGCTGATCGTCGCTCACTTCATTCAGATGGCGCCAGCACTGCTCACCTGGCAGCGTGGCTTCAGACATCATCAATGCACAGTCCAGCAAGCCTTCTTGTTGCAGCAGCGCTTTGATGCGCGCAAAACGACCGTACACCTTCATCAACACCAGGCTGTCATGTTGTGTTAATGCGTGCTGGATTTCACTTTCCGGCGCGGTACAGGAGACCACCGCCAGGGACTGTTGCTCCATGGCAAGCGGCGTTTTTGAACGTGCTGCAATCGCGGCAAACGAGGTGACGCCGGGGACAATTTCTAACCAGTCTGGATGACCAATACGCTGGAGTAAAAAGATCCAGGTACTGAATAACATGGCATCGCCGAGGGTAATAAAACCAACCTGCTTGCCCGCTTCCACTTCCTGTACCAACGCAGCAGCGACCTCATCCCAGACAGCCTCTTTTTCAGCACTATCGGCACTCATCGGGAAATGGCAGCAGCGAACTTCAGTTTGCTGACCGATATACTCACGTACGATCGACAACGCCAGACTATCGCCACCTTTACGCCCGGCCGGCGCATAGAGAATATCCAGCGTCCCAAGGGTGCGTGCTGCACGCACGGTGACCAGATCGGCAGCACCGGGCCCGGTGCTCAGTGCATACAATTTGCCACTCATGCTGCTTCCTCCAGCGCTACGCTCAGCGCTTGCTGTAAATGGGCGACAAACATGGCACGAACCGCCGGATTCTCACCCAGACCGCTGAGCCATGGCGTAGCCGGAATGCCTGCTGCGTTAAACAACGTTTTCCACGAGTCCTCTTCATCAGAGGCCATATCATTGATAGCGTGATCGCCTGCAACCAGCATTAGCGGCATAAGATGAACCGCCGTCACACCTTCCTGACCTAAGCTTTCGATCAGCACCTCTACTTCCGGGTAGCTTTCCACTGCACCTACGCGAGCCGGGAAGCGCTGCGCTGTCATCATGTGATCGAGACAGGCATAAGCAGCAAACGCGTGATGACTGGCACCGTGGCCCATAAACACGACTTTTTCACGCTCACCTAACGGCGGCATCTGCTGTTGCAGCGCCAGCATCAGTTGTGCGTAATCATCGTGACTGCTCAACAGCGGCACCCCCAGAGTCAGACGTGAAAACAGCGGGCGCATACTTTGGACTTCACGAACAATTTTCTCGTATTCGTCACCATTAATGATGTGCAGCGACTGAATAGCCACATCCTGATACCCCTGCTCCGCCAGCTTTTGCAGCGCCTGCAGCGGCGTATCGATCTCAATACCGTCCCGCTGTTTGAGCTTGCGGATGATCATCCCGGAGGTAAATGCCCTGAACAGATCGCGGTCGGGACAACTGGCCGCAAGATCGCGCTCGCAGGCCACAATATTCTTCTCGCAGGTGTCGTGATAGCTGGTGCCAAAGCTGACCACCAGAAGCGCCTTTTTCATCTCTTACTCCTTAAGCAGCGGCCAGCCAGCGCGTTAAACGCGCCCCAAATGCGGCCTGACTTTCCAGTAATTCTTCTCCCGTCACCAACGGTGCCGGGCGTGTAATCACGATGCAGGGAATACCTGCATCCAGACAGGGCTGAACTTTTTCCTGATAACCCCCTTCCGCGCCTGACGCTTTGGTGATCATCACATCCGCCCGACACTGGCGATAAAACGCGGCGTTGAACTCCGCGCTAAACGGCCCGCACAGTGCGAAGATTTCACCGACGCCAAAACCCAGATCCGCGCACTGTTGAATCACCTCTGGCACAGGCAGTACGCGTGCCAGCAGCGTTTTTTCAGGCAAGCCTGCACGCCAGATAGCCAAATCTTTACTGCCGGTCGTCAGCAACACGCGTTCGCCAAAACGACGTGCTGTTTCACATGCTTGCTGGATGCTCTGTACGGTGTGCAAATGCGGGTGAGTTAAATCACTCAACTGTTCAGGCCGCTGATAGCGGCTCAACAACACACCGGCCGCTTCACAGGCGTTCATGATGTTGCGGCTCACCACTTCGGCATACGGATGCGAGGCGTCGATCACCCAGCGCGTCCGGTTTTCCTGCAACCAGGCAATCATTTGTTCGCGCTCCAGACGCCCGCAGCGAACCTGACCTTTGATGTCACCTGCCAGTTGCTTACCTGTCGGCGTCGCCACCGACAGGGTGTACGCGACATTTGCCGCATCCAGTTGCTGGCACAGCATGCGCGCATCACTGGTGCCGCCCATAACCAGCACATCACCGTAATTCACAGCACATAACCCCGTGGTGTAATCATCAGCCCATCCTGTACGTAGGTGGTTTTGTTGCCGACAATCACCAAACTGGTCATATCCACTGGCTCAAAATCCATATCACCGAGCGTAGTCAGCCATTTTTCCTGCTTTTTACGACCGGCCGACTTCACGATACCTACGGGTGTTTGGGCGCTCTTGCTGGCGGAAAGCAGTTCAAATGCACGCGCCAGATGTCCTTCACGACCGCGACTGCGCGGGTTGTAGAAACAGATAACGAAGTCAGCTTCACCGGCGGCAATAATGCGTTTTTCAATTACCGGCCACGGCGTTAGCAGGTCACTCAGGCTGATATGGCAAAAATCGTGCATCAGCGGTGCGCCAAGCAATGAGGCGGCGGCAATACTTGCCGTCATCCCAGGGATCAGCCGAACCTCAACATCCAGCTTTTGCTTGCTGACCAGCTCAAGCACCAGCCCGGCCATACCGTAAATCCCGGCGTCGCCGCTGCTAATCAGCGCCACGTTGTGGCCAGCCTGCGCCAGTTCGATTGCGGCCTGGCAACGTTCAATCTCTTTGCACATCCCGGTTTTGATCACCTGCTTATCGCCGGTGAACGCCTTTACCAGATGGGTGTAGGTTTTATAGCCAACAATGATTTCCGCCGCCTGGAGAGCTTCAACGGCTTCCATGGTCATCATTGCCTGCGAGCCAGGGCCAATTCCAATTACGCTTAACATCAGTGTGAAACTCCCAAAGTGATCGTGACGCCCTGTTCGCGCAGGGTCTCGCCTAACAGTTGTCCGTGGCTCAGCAGCCAGGCTGCAGGACCGGAAACGCTTCCTGTACCCACCGTTTTGCGTACAAACGATGAGGCCGGAAAACGGTGTTCATGCTCACGCAGCGCGTCAGCGGTAAAGGTTTCGAAAGGCACGCGGCAACAGGAGGCCAGCTGGATAAGCCCCTGTTCGTCTTTTTTCAGCGTGATGCTGCCAATTGCTTTTAACGCCAGTGGGTCGAAGCGTTGGGCTTCGAGTTGGCGTGCCAGCAGCGTAGCTAACAATGGGAACGGCGTATCCCGACGACAGCCAATTCCGGCAACCACTCGCTGCGGTACCAGCTTCCAGTGCACAACGGGCAGCTCAGGCAGATTGTTGCGCAAGGTAATACAAATCAGCGCATCCAGTTCAGGAAGCTGATTGAGATCGGTCACCGTGATAAATCCACGGCGGTCGCAATGGCTGACGTCCTGTGCCAGTTCGTCGTCCCACCACAGACCAACCCGTTTGTTGCTGACCAGCATCTGGTTAACGATTTTGACCGCCGAGCGGAAATCATTCATACGGGCATTTAATTGAAACGCCAGCGTGTCCAGCGCCGCCATATCGTTAACATCCGTCGCGGTAGTAATGACCGGGTCAGCCCCCAGCATTCCCGCCAGATAACGCGCCAGTGCGTTAGCGCCCCCCGCATGACCGGAGAGCAGGCTAATGACATGCTGGGCACGTTCATCGATGACCACCACCGCCGGATCGCAAAATTTGTCGTTGACCAGCGGAGCCAGCACACGCACGGCAATGCCGGTTGCACCGATAAAAATCAGCGCTGAGTAATTCGCAAACGCATCGCGCGCGGTGTTAGCAAAACCGTTGTCGAAAGGAATAAATCCCTCCTCCAGCAGTTTTTCACTGGTGAAACAGGTTACCGGCAGCATCGCCGCCAGACGTTTAGCAAGCGCAACGCCGCCGGGGGTCAGGCAAAATAGCGCGAGTGATTCAGGCTTTACGGTATTCATGGCTAAAATCCGCCGCATAGAGTTTGGAGTAGTGATACTCCGAGCCCAGGAAGTTACCGACCAGAATGAGCGCCGTTTTACGGATCCCTGCGTCGCGAACTTTGTCGCCAATATCTGCCAGGGTACCGCGCACGGTCTGACTTTCCGGCCAGGTTGCCTTGTAGATCACCGCCACTGGCGTGGCCGCCGGGTAACCGCCTTCAATCAGACGCTCAGCAACCCGGTGGATACGTTGGACGGAAAGATAAATCGCCATCGATGTCTGGTGACTGGCAAACGACTCCAGTTGTTCACGTTCCGGTACCGGCGTGCGACCTTCCAGACGGGTAATGATGAGACTCTGCGACACTTCCGGTACGGTATACTCGACGCCCAACTCCGCAGCCGCACCCAGGAATGCGCTAACGCCAGGCACCACCTGCCAGTCGATCCCGCGTTTGGTCAGCTCTTCGCCTTGCTCACGCACAGAGCCATACAAGGAAACATCACCGGTTTGCAGACGCACGACGGTTTTACCGGCTTTCACACCCGCTTCCATCAGATCAAGGATCTGCTCCAGATGCAGTTCGGCGCTGTCATGACATTCCGCTCCGGCCGGGCAATATTCCAGTAATTCAGTGTTAATCAGCGATCCGGCATAGATAACCACCTGTGCCTGCTGGAGCAACCGGTAACCTTTGAGGGTAATCAGCTCGCGATCGCCAGGACCTGCGCCAACAAACCACACACTACGGGGATCAAAAATCTCAGACATGGGTTCCTTCCTTCTGACAGGCGATAACAAATACGGGGTTATTCGGTTTGAAATAGTGACCACTACCCAGCGTGGCAAGTGAGGAAACCTGCAGTTGCAGGCAATCCACACCCTGAATGCCAAGGTGGTCCAGATGAGCCAGAGCGGTGTTCAGGTTTTCCTGAAGGATAAATGTCATCACCAATCGCCCTGCGGGATGTAACTGACGCATTGACCAGTCGATCAGATCGGTCAGATGGCCGCCGCTACCACCCATGAAAATGGCATCGGCTTTTTCCGCAATCGTCATCGGCGCGATACCGGGAAAAATATCGATGTTTGCGCAGGCAAAATGCTGACGGTTTTCGTCCAGCAGCCTGAGTGCATCCGGATTACGCTCGATCGCCGTGATACGCAGCCCCGGATATTGCAACGCCGCCTCAATCGACACGCTGCCGGTTCCCGCGCCGATATCAATCAGATGGCTGGCGCGGTGTAATTCAAGTTTTGAGAGGGCGAGTGCACGTACCGCTTCTTTGGTCATCGGCACTTTCTCTCCACGTAGAAAAAGCTCATCTTTCATCGAGGATCACCACTGCATTCATGTCATAGTCGGCTGTAATTTTGCTCACAGGCAGGCAGTGGATACGCTCATTGTCCATCGCCAGGTTTTCGCCAATCACCATCCAGCGATGTCCTTTGCCTCTGGCCACCAACTGCTGTGCAATTTCACGCGGGCCACACAGCGCATCAGTCACCATCGCAACCTTGTTGTGTCGCGCCAGTTCATCAAAACAGACACTGCGACCGTGGCTACTGGTGAGCCACATGTCGTTCATATCAATACCAGCTTGTGCACACAGATACTGAACGGCGCTAATACCGGGAATAATGCGCACATTTTCAATACCAAAATGCGCCACCATCCGCGTGCCAATGCCGTAGAACAGCGGGTCGCCTGAGGCCAGTACCACCACGTTTCGCGCCTGATGTTCGCCTATCCAGTTCAATAGCTCCGGAATATTGGCGCCAAGAGCAAACCGTTCACCGGCAAAATCCGGGAACTGCTGCAGATGCCGCTTACCACCGACCAGCACATCAGCCTTTGCAACCGCGTCGCGCGCCACCGGCGTCATCAAATGCAACCCAGCGGGTCCCATCCCAACAACAGTTAACATTCCATCTCCTCTGCGATCTCCGCGACCGGACGATTGCTGCCGAGGACCTGATTATCAAAAGAGAACATGATGGCGTCGCAGGTCGGGGGATTTTTCGTAAAACGCAGGGTTTGCAGGACGCGCATACAAATACGCTTCGCCAAATGGTTGTAAATGTGTTGAAAACCGTATGCTTCGATATGTTCCATCGCAGCTTCGGTCGTGTCACAGTCGCTGACCAGCGTCAGCAGTTCCAACGGCGCGCCAAGTAATGCGAGGTGAGCCACCAGCGTTTCCATGCGGGCATCAGCGATATGACTGTGGGTATGGAAGATCCCTGCCGCGATTTTGATAAGTTTGCCGGGGTGGCCCACCAGCACGATCTGGCGGAATCCCAGGCGCACCGCTTCTTCAATCATGTAACCGACAAAGTTGCTCATAGTGACCACAACCTGTGTGTCGATCCCCATCTGTTCACGCACAAAACGTTCGCCGTGATTACCCGGTACCAGTACGACGCGATCCAGCCCTGCCGCACGTTTGATCTCCAGCTCCAGCGATAGCGAACGTTTCCAGCTCTCTTCCGACATCGGCGTAACAATGCCCGTGGTTCCAATGATCGAAATACCGCCCAGAATCCCCAGGCGCGAGTTGTAGGTTTTTTGCGCCCGTTCTTCACCTTCAGGCGCAAAAATCTCGATGTTTGCCCCACGATTTGGTCCAATCGCTTCACGTACTGCGGACTCAATGGTCTGACGAGGTGTCCGGTTAATCGCCGAACTGCCCACCGGCAAACCAATCCCTTTACGGGTCACCGTCCCGACACCTTCACCGCCCTGTAAGACAATTTCTTTGCTATCGTCTAACGTCACGCGGGCAAAGATCAGCATCCCATGCGTGGCGTCCACATCATCACCACCATCTTTGCGGATGGCGGCAATCGCCTGCTGCCCTTCGATATGCGGTGACTCCACGTTCAGGCATAACGTCACCCCGGAAGGCGTCACAATGGAAACCTGATGGATCAGATGCTGGCGCAGCACCATCAACGCAGCGACTTTTGCCGCCGCCGTCGCACACGATCCCGTGGTGTACCCTTTACGCAGCGCTTTACCGTTGTGCCACACTGGCGTATCGAAGGACTGGTCGCTCATCGCGCCCCCTGCATGTGATAAAGCATGGCGTTGACGATAGCGGCAGCGACGTTACTGCCGCCTTTGCGGCCTAATGCGGCAATGGCGGGCAGATGACTTTGTGTCAGTGCGTCTTTCGACTCCGCTGCGCCAACAAATCCTACCGGTACGCCAACCACACCGCTGACAGGTGCATCATGTTCCAGCAGTCGGAACAACGCGGTTGGCGCATTGCCAAAGACAAACAGTTTTTCGCCTTCTTCCTTCACGGCAATGTCGACTGCAGCCATTGAACGCGTGATCCCCTGTTCTTTTGCTGCCCGCACCACGCGTGGGTCGCTGATGTAACAGCGGCATTCGCCACCGAATTTTGCCAGCAGGGTTTTGTTGATCCCGGAAAGCGCCATCGTGGTATCGGTATAAATCACGCTCGGGCGACTCAATGCTGCGCAAAATTGTTCCAGTACACCGCTGGAAAACCACAGAATGTCCAGCCAGTCGAAATCCGCGGTGGTGTGGATCACCCGCTTGATGATGGCTTCATGCAACGGACTGGCAAACTCATAATCCGGGCGGGTTTCACTGATAATCTCACCAATGATGTCGAAACTTTTGGCCTCAATCGCTTGAGGTTGCTGGATATAGTGCATTTTGTTGTCCTCAGGCGACACCGACCCACAGCCAGCGCAGCGCAATAAAAAGCGCCAGTGCCAGGGTCGATGCTACCCACATCAATCGAATCGTTTGGGAAATGTCGTCTACAGAAATGTCTCGTTGTTGATCGCCAATCCACGGTTTCTCAACGCGCTCGCCGAAGTAGTCATTGGGTCCCCCGAGGCGAATACCTAATGCGCCGGCCACAGCAGCTTCCGACCACGCGCAGTTTGGGCTGCTATGGTTGTAGCGATCACGCCAGCCAATCTGCAAAGCGCGTGCGCCGTCCTGGCGGCATAAAAACGCCGCCACACCCAGCAACAACCAGCTCAGTCTTGCCGGAATAAAATTAGCAACATCGTCCAGACGGGCGCTGACCATGCCGATAGCACGGTATTTTTCATGTTTGTACCCCACCATTGAATCGAGGGTATTCACCGCTTTGTAGGCCATCGCCAGCGGTGCACCGCCCAGTAAGAGAAAGAACAGCGGCGCGATGATGCCGTCAACGGTGTTTTCCGCCACGGTTTCCACCACGGCGCGGTTGATCTGTTTTGGTTGCAGCTGTGAGGTATCACGTCCCACAATCCAGGAGAGTTTTTCCCGACTTTCGGCGAGATTATTGGCACGCAATGGACGCTCAACATCCAGCGCAGCATTCGCCAGACAACGCCCCGCCAGCACGGTAAAGATCATCCACACCTCTACGCCCCATCCCAGCCACGGATGAATGGAATTCGCCAGCCTCAGCACTCCCCAGGAAACGCCCCATGTCACACCAACCACCACGATCCACATCACGGCACCACCGATTCTCAGCGTGCTATCACGATGGCAATAACGCCGAATGACTCGCTGGACTGCGGAGATAAGGTTGCCAATCCAGCGCACCGGGTGAGGCCAGTTCTGCGGATCGCCAATGATAAAATCCAGCAGCCAGGCAACGCACCATGCAAGTATCGTCATAGCGCGTTCCTCGCAGCGGCCAGCCAGTGATTGAGCATTTCGGGGCGCTGGGCAAAATGAACGTGCAGGTAGCTGGCGAAGGTATTTCCGACCTGCCATCCGCCTGACCAGGCCTGCAGCGTTTTGCCATCACGCACCTTGCGGCAACTCATCACCGCCGGAGTTTCAGGGGTAAAATCGGAATAGTGGAATTCATGCCCGCGCAGGACTTCACCGGTCGTTGCCAGCAATGTTTGCTGTGTGGCTTGTGCCTCGCAGTAGCCAAACCGGGTCAGTCGTTTGCCCATTTTGCTGTGCCCAGGAATGATATCCGCCATTAGCCAGCGATCGCCGTTGCTGTCCTCCAGCGAGCTACCGAGATACATCAACCCTCCGCACTCTGCATAAATAGCGACGCCACGCTGATGTGCCGCTCGCAATTGCTCCAGCATGGTGACATTACGGGCCAGGGCCGCAGCATGCAGTTCCGGATACCCACCGCCTAACCAGATCATCTGGCAGTCCGGTAAACAGGTATCGTGCAGCGGGCTAAAACGAACAATGTTGAGGCCCGTACGCGCCAGTAACGTAATGTTATCCGGATAATAAAAGTTGAACGCCTCGTCATCAGCAATGGCCAGCGTTAACCCTGCGCCTGCGTCTGCGTCTGCAGCAGGCAGGGCGGGCCATTCACCAACAGGAAGGTTGTCTGACGCACTTAAGGCCAGCAGCGCGTCGATATCCAGCGTCTGTTCCAGCATCGCGGCAAAATCCTGCCACGGCTGCTGGTTGATAACTGACTCACGAGCGGTAACCAGCCCCAAATGACGCTCAGGGAGCGCGACGCCCTCCATCCGGGGAACATAGCCCAATACAGGCACGGAGCAATAACGCTCAATCGCAACTTTGAGTAGCTGGTAATGTGTTTCGCTGTTGACCCGATTAACAATCACGCCTGCAATGTTCAGACTGGGATCAAAATGCTGGAATCCCATCACCGTGGCGGCTATCGAAGTGGAAACCGCCTTACCGTCAACCAGCAAGATGACCGGGCAACCCAACTGTTTCGCCATCGCCGCAGTACTGCAGTAATCAGGGTCTGTGCCATAGCCGTCATATAACCCCATAACGCCTTCGATAACGGCAATATCCGCGTGCTGCATCTGCTCGCAAAATAAGGCATTCAGTGTAGAGGTGGGTAGCATGAAGCTATCAAGATTGCGGGAAGCCGTGCCGCATACCGCGGTGTGCCAGCCAGTATCAAGGTAATCAGGACCGACTTTGCATGGCTGGACGCGTAAACCGCGCTTTTTCATCAGGCTCAACAAGCCCAGCGTTACCGTGGTTTTGCCACAGCCGCTACCGGTACCTGCAAGAACAAATGCGTGAAAACTGGCCGCCATACCCTGATCCTGTTCAGGGTGGTAGGGGTGTATAGATACCCAGTCTCTCGACTGTATGCATCTGCGCAACCCACTTCCCACCGAAGTTGTTGGTAGTCACCGACAGGCAGGTCTTCTGGCTTAGCGTCGTCCTCGCCCGTCCTTCCCAATCTTGCGATCAGTGGTCTATACGGGGTCGTCAGCATCACAGCAGCGGGGGCTGCGGGGGATTCTCACCCCCTTCCCTACCACAAATGTGGCAAACCTGTCAGTTCAAGAGCCGATTTAATTTGGCTCTGTGTCTTGAGGCAAATTCACGACCTCATGACAATAATTCAATTTAATATCTTGCCGGGTACATTCAACCAATGTTATGGCCTCAACCCGTTTATTCATATGTTCATTTTTTGAATGAAAGCGTCATTAAAGAATAAAGAAAGTCTTTCACACAGACACTGTATCTCATCACAAAAATAAAAACTGGTGCAGTTTATCCCTCAAATACTATTATTTTGTTGCGCTATGACAATTTATTGACTGCTGTAGTTATTTTTCATTTTATAATGACTGACATAGCATAAGATATCAAAAATCGGCAATAGCAAATTATTGCTATTTAAGCTGTCTCTTCAGATGAGATGACATTTATTTGCTGACGGAAAGCCTGCGGCGTAACCTGGTACGTTTGACGGAAAACTTTGCAAAAATAACTGGTTTGTGAGAAGCCTAAATTTCGCGCGATACTGGCAATGCTCCAGTCGCTATGACAAAGTAACTCTTTGGCACTCGCCATTCGCTGTTGATTTACCCATGCGTTAAATCCTATCCCCTGATATTTTTTGAACAATTTGCTGAAATAGTAAGGGCTGAGATAAACATGAGAGGCAACATCTTCCAGGCGAAGCTCGTCCGATAAATGCGCATCAATATAACGCAAGGCTTTCTTCATTTTACTGTCATGAGGGTTCGGACTACGATTAGCCCGCACCGGCTCTGACTGTTGCGGATTGTCTTTAATCACGACGAAATTCAGTTGTTTTTTAAGACAATTTTCTACAATGAGCTTTAGCAAATCCGCGGAAGCAATAACCCGCGAATAGTCCATTTCCGGTACATTACGAAATTCACTCACCAGTTCAGGATCGGCTTGCCAACGGTCGTCCACGTTCAGAATATCCACCAGCCCCACGTCATTACTTAAGCGCACCTGACCACATAAGACAAACCCTACCAGATGTCCCGCAATGACCAGCGGAATGGAGAAGTCGGTAAGTCCGGCATGGCAGCGATAAATGCAAGGTTGATCGGATTTTGAAGCTTCCAGTCCCCCACAGCGATCGCTCATACGACATCGCGTACTATGTTGAGGATGCTGGCGCATCAACTGGCAAAAAGGGGTGAAATTAAAAAGCTCAGAAATTTCATCACCGTGAATATTGACAACCACAACAGCCAGACTGGTGGCCTGCGCAAAATCCTGTGCGATTTTATTAATGAGTTCTGAGTTCAGGGCACTCGCAGAAATCATGATAAAACCTCTCAGTTAATTTATTGTTATAAATAAAACATGTTATTTACATCCGCTTTTCATCTCACTATCCAAAGCAATGATAAAAGGCGTATTCGAACATAACAAAAGTCTCCCATTCTTGGGAGACTTTTTAAGCGGTTCAGGAAACCTGATCACGAAAACAGTTATTACATTTCAAAAATAAACATTTTCCGTGAAGCTAACGCTCATTTTCCTCCAGCTTACAGCTATTACACGGTAAGTTTTTGCCAATAAAGTAACGATAAATTGCTGCCCCCGCACAAGCACCAATGATAGGTGCCACGATCGGGACAATAAAGTAAGGAATATCACGCCCCCCAGTCATCGCGACATCCCCCCAGCCCGCCATCCATGCGAACAATTTAGGCCCAAAATCACGAGCCGGATTCATGGCAAATCCGGTAAGCGGCCCGGTAGAAGCCCCAAGAACAGCAACCAGAATACCGATCAGTAGTGGTGCTAACGGCCCCCGGGGAATCCCATTGCCATCATCGGTGAGCGCCATGATCATTCCCATCAGAATAGAGGTAATCACAACTTCCACCAGTGCAGCCTGCCAGACGCTGAGTGCAGCGGCAGGATAAGTACTAAATATGCTGGCAAGCTGCAAACTTTCGAGGCTGCCCCGCACCATGTGGTGGGCGGTTTCGTACTCGATAAACAAACTGCCATACAACAAATAGGCGAGCAGAGCGCCACCAAAGGCACCAGCCACCTGAGCAATGGAGTACGGCAACACTTTACGGCCAGGAAAACAGGCAAACAGCCACAGTGCGATGGTGATAGCGGGATTGAGATGTGCACCCGAGATCCCTGCAGTCAGATAAACTGCCAGTGAGATCCCCAGCCCCCATATAATGCAGATTTCCCACAACCCTAAACTGGCACCGGCTACTTTCAGGGCGCTCAGGCATCCAATGCCAAAAAACAAAAATAACCCGGTACCCAAAAACTCGGCAATGCATTGCGCTTTTAGTGAATCGTTCATTGTGACACCTTCTAAGCAGAGTTCGTGTCTTTACCAGCGGTCTCCTTGCTGGCTCGTAGAATACTTCGAGACTTACTATAAAAAGCGGTGTCGGCAAATTGTTGGCAACCTGAGGGCGGTATGTGCGTCAAAATCGTGTTGTGATAGCAAATTCTTGTCATCATCTTTATAAAAACACGCCTCCTAATGGGCCAAACCCTTATTAAAAGCATATTTATAAAATAATAAAATATTGCTTATAGC